>JBKPDM010000445.1:0-3969 GCA_046727895.1 Pseudomonadota bacterium
ACCTGGCTCTCAGCTTGAGTAGCTCGGCATAATCCGCTTGGCTTCTCTGTCCGGCGTGACGGCCGGAAAAGGAGAAGACCATGAGAGACCACTCTGTCTCGAGCCCGCTCGCCGGGGAGCGCTGGCGGGACGGCCCACTGACCCCACACGTCGATGCATTCGCGAAGCGGCTACAGGGGTTGGGCTACGCAAGATCCACGAGGCGCGCCAAGCTTCGCCTTGTAGGGAGCTTCAGTCGTTGGCTGCAGCGACGAGACCTCCTGGCGGCTGAAGTGGACGAGCAGACAATCGTCGAGTATCTCGCGCCACGACGGGGTCGTCGGGGTGATCCGACGACGTTGGGTGATCTGCTGGAGACGCTCCGGGAGGATGGAGTCGTTTCCCGTCCGACGCCGGATGTGGACGAGACGCAGCGGCAGCGGCTTGAGGGCGAGTTCGGACGGTACCTCAGCGTGGAACGTGGACTCTCTCAGGCGACGCTGACAAACAGCTTGCCCTTTGTTCGGAGCTTCCTCACTCATCGGTTTGGGACGCTCCCCATCGTGATGAATGACGTGCGTCCTCCGGATGTGACGCGCTTTCTCCTGCGGAAGCTGCAAACGGTTGGTCCCAGCCGGGCGAAGTTGATGGTGGGCGCGCTCCGTTCCTTCTTCAGGTTTCTTCGGTGGCGTGGGGATATTGCCGTCGATCTTGCCTCGTCCGTGCCCAAGGTGGCGGACTGGCGATTGTCGGCCTTGCCCAAGTCCTTGCGGTCTGAGGAGGTGGAACGACTCATCAGTTCTTGCCGCCGAGAAACGGTCACCGGGCAGCGGGACTACACCCTGCTGCTTCTGCTGGCGCGACTCGGCCTTCGTGCCGGGGAGGTTGTCGCCATGACACTCGACGACATCGACTGGGGAGCGGGAAGGTTGACGGTACGGGGGAAGGGCGGTCGAGAGGATCGGCTGCCAATTCCACGGGACGTGGGCCAGGCCATGGCTACCTACTTGCGTCAGGGACGGCCACAGGACTGCTTCACCCGTCGCTTCTTCGTCCGGAGGAGGGCACCTCGTCGTGGCTTCGCCAGCTCCGTGGCGGTCTGCACCATCGTCCGCCGCGCGCTCGAACGCGCCGGTATTGCATCACCGCGCAAGGGTGCTCACCTGCTTCGGCATTCTTTGGCCACCGAGATGCTCCGCAAGGGTGGATCGCTCGCCGAGATTGGCGAGGTCCTGCGGCATCGCTCAGTAGATACGACGGCCATCTACGCGAAGGTTGATCTGGTTGCCTTGAGAGCGCTGGCGCGGCCCTGGCCCTCGGGAGGGAAGGCATGAGCGCTCTGTTGAAGGCCGTGGACGACTACCTCGGCCTGCGGCGACGGCTCGGGTACAAGCTGAAAGACCCTGGCACCCACCTGCACGACTTCGTCGCGTTCCTTGAACGGCAAGGGACGTCTCACATCACGACGGACCTGGCCCTCCGTTGGGCGATGCAGCCAGCGAGCGTCCAGCCCGCCCACTGGGCCACTCGTCTGCGCTCCGTGAGGCTCTTCGCTCAGCACCACAGCGCGTCGGATCCCTGCACCGAGGTCCCGCCTCTGGGGCTTCTCCCGCACCGGGCTCGCCGCAGACTGCCGCACATCTACAGCCTCGCCGAAATCAGGCAGCTGATGGCGGCGACACGAAATCTTCACTCCACGACGGGCCTGCGTCCGTGGACCTACTCGACGCTACTCGGTCTCCTCGCAGTCGCAGGGCTGCGGGTCAAAGAAGCCCTTGGCTTGAATCAAGACGATGTAGATCTCAGCCAAGGCATACTCACGATCCGAAACACCAAATTCAACAAAACACGCCTCGTCCCGCTGCACCCGAGCACCCGGGACGCGCTGCGCCGTTACGCGCGCCGTCGCGATCGGATCCACCCGAGGCCGAAGACGCCGAGCTTCTTCGTCTCGGAGTGGGCCACGCGAGTGGAGCATTCGTGCGTGACCCGCACGTTCCACAAGCTGTCGCGCTGGGTGGGGCTACGTGGACCAGCCGACCATCACGGACCGCGCCTGCACGATTTCCGCCATGCATTCGCCGTCGAGACGGTGCTGCGGTGGTACCGGGAAGGCGTTGACGTCGATCCCCGAATGCCCGTCCTGGCCACCTACCTGGGTCACGGACACGTCAGTGACACCTACTGGTACCTCTCCTCGGTGCCGGAGCTTCTGCGCTTGGCCTCGGCGCGACTGGACCGCTCGCTTGGAGGCAATCTCTCATGACGATGCTGGCTAACTTTCCCGGCCTCCTAGAGGCGTTCTTCACGAACCGCCTGATGCGCCAGCGGCAGGCAAGCCCGCACACCATCGCGAGCTACCGCGACACCTTCCGATTGCTCCTGGAGTTCGTGTCCCTTCACCTCAAGAAGGCTCCGTCCGCGCTCTCGCTCGACGATTTGGATGCCCCCCTGATTGGCACGTTCCTCGATCATCTGGAGAAAACACGCGGCATCAGCGCACGCACCCGCAACGTCAGGCTGGCCGCGATTCGCTCGTTCTTCAAGTACGTTGCTTTCCACGAGCCCGCGCACAGCGCCCAGATCCAGCGCGTCCTGGCCATGCCAAGCAAGCGGTACGACAAGTCAGTCATCGAGTTCCTGAGTCGCTCCGAAAGCGACGCCTTAGTGGCCGCACCTGAGCAGCGGACCTGGAGAGGTCGCCGCGATCGAGCACTCCTTCTTCTTGCCGTGCAATCAGGCTTGCGAGTGTCAGAACTGGTGGGGCTCCGCTGCCAGGATGTCGTCACTGGTAGTGGGGCCCATGTCCGGTGCCGTGGTAAGGGACGGAAAGAACGCTGCACGCCTCTTCGTAGGGAGGCCGTGGCCGTGCTGCAGGCTTGGCTGCGCGAACAGAATGCTCCGCCAGCGAGTCCACTCTTTCCGACTCTCCGAGGAGAACAGCTCAGTCGCGATGCCGTCGAAGACCTTCTGGCGAAACATGTGCGCATCGCCAGCCTGAACTGCCCGTCACTGAAACAGAAGCATGTCTCGCCACACGTGCTTCGCCACACCGCAGCGATGGATCTCCTCCAGCACGGCGTGGATCGTTCGGTCATCGCTCTGTGGCTGGGTCACGAATCCGTTGAGACCACGCAGATGTACCTCCACGCCAATTTGCAGCTGAAGCAAGCAGCGCTCGCCAGGACTGCCCCCTTGAACGTCCGAGCGGGCCGCTACCGCCCAGGCGACCGCCTCTTGGCCTTCCTGAAAAGCCTCTGATTATGCCGGGCCGCGCAGCCAGAGACCCGCCCATTCTTGGCCATTCCGCGATCCCACCCGGCATAATCCAGGACCCGGCACAATGGCGGAGGGTGTGCGGCGTGGCGGGCTTGTTCACGCCCGCGCGGCGGACGGCGTCGGCCATCGCCTTCTGGATCACGCTCTCGTGAAGGTGGTGGCGGTGGTGCAACCCGGTGCGCTCGTCGGTGTAGAGCGATGAGGCCGGAAACACATATTGCCAGGCCCACCGTGTGTCTGCCTCGGGATACTTCTCGCGCAGCGCGAAGGGCATGGGCCGCGCGGCCCAGGCCCCGGGAGAGGTCGTCGCGGTGCGTCGCGTGCACACGCTCGAGGTGGGCCACGAGGGCCGGCCGGCAAGACGAAGGAAGCACCGTGACCCGGTCCTTGGCGCCCTTGCCCTCCCGGATCGTCAGCTCGTTGCGCCCGAAGTCGACGTCCTTGACCCGGAGCGACAGGCACTCGACCAGGCGGAGGCCCGTGCCGTAGAGCAGCCGGCACACGAGCCGCGGCACCCCGTCGAGCGCGCCGAGCACGGCCCGGACCTCGTCGCGGGTCAAGACCACCGGGAGCCGCTTCGGCACCCGGGCCCGCTCGACCTCGCCGATCGGCGCGAGGTCGGCCCCGAGGACGCGACCGTACAGAAACACGAGCGCGCACAGCGCCTGGTTCTGCGTCGAAGCCGTAACCCGCTCGTTGACCGCGAGGTGG
>JBKPDM010000446.1:0-6722 GCA_046727895.1 Pseudomonadota bacterium
CTCTCGACCAGATACTCGTATGCCGCGCGATCGCCGGCGACGGTTTGGCCGAGCCAGGGCACCGCGGCGAACGAATAGGCGTCGTACAGCCGCTCGAGACCAGCGAGGCGGACTGTCGAGAACTCCAGACAGAGGAAGCGCCCGCCCGGCCGCAGCACGCGGCGCGCCTCGGCGAGCGCCCACTCGATCCGGGTGACGTTGCGGATGCCGAAGGCAATCGTGTAGGCATCGACGCTGCGGTCGGCGAGCGGCAGGGCTTCGGCGTCGGCGCACAGCCAGCGCAGCGCATCGAGCTGCCCGCGGTCGAGCGCACGGTCACGACCGATCTCGAGCATCGCGGGGTTGACGTCGCAGACGATGATCTCGGCCGGCGGGCCCGCCCGCTTGGCAACACGCTCGAGGACGCGAAAGGCGATATCGCCGGTGCCGCCCGCGACGTCCAGGAGGCGAAGCCCCGCGCGCGGCGCCAGCCAGTCGATCAGCGCCGCCTTCCACAGCCGGTGCAGGCCGCCGCTCATCAGGTCGTTCATCAGGTCGTAGCGGCTCGCCACACGCGCGAACAGCTCCCGCACCAGGCGGGACTTGTCTTCGGGCCGCACCTCCTGGTAGCCGAACGAGGTGGCGAGGCGGCGCTGGGCGCGCTCGATGGAATCGGTCATGGCACAGACGCATGGCAGGCCGCGGTGCGGCCCGACTGCGTGCGGTTGTAGGAGACCGGCCGCGCGCCGACAAGCGCCCCCCGCTGCCTCGGGGCGCAGAGCCGCCCATGCCTGAGTTGCCAGAGGTCGAGACGATCATGCGGGCGCTGGCGGCGCGCCTGGTGGGACGGCGGATCACCGCCCTCGAGCAGCGCCGCCCGGACCTGCGCTTCCCGCTGCCGGGCCGCCTGCCCGAGCGGCTCGTCGGGCGCCGGGTGCTCGGCTTCGCCCGCCGGGCCAAGTACATTCTGGCCGAGATCGATGACGGCCATACGCTGATGCTCCATCTCGGCATGTCGGGTCGGCTGCTGTTCGACGGGCCGCCCGCCGGGCCGCACGAGCACCTGACCTTCGGCTTCGACGACGGCACGCGGCTGCGTTTCGTCGACCCGCGCCGCTTCGGCATGCTCGACGTCGTCCCGAGCACCGAACTCGGGCGACATCCGCGGCTGGCGGACCTGGGCCTGGAGCCGCTCGATGAGCGCTTCGACGGCGCTGCCCTCGGCGCGGTCCTCGCCGGGCGGCAGAGCCCCCTCAAGGTCGCGCTGATGGACCAGCGCCTGGTGGTCGGCGTCGGCAACATCTACGCCTGCGAGAGCCTGTTCCGGGCGCGGCTGTCGCCGCGCCGGGTCGCCGGCTATCTTGGGGTCGGCCAGGCGCGCCGCCTCGCCAAGGCGATCCGGGCGGTGCTCGGCGAAGCCATCGAGGCGGGTGGCTCCAGCCTTCGCGACTACGTCAAGACCGACGGCGAGCTCGGCTTTTTTCAGGATCATTTTGCCGTCTACGGGCGCGCGGGCCGGCCCTGCCCGGTCTGCGGACAGCTGGTCGAGAAGATCGTCCAGGCCAATCGGGCGAGCTTCTATTGCGCCCGCTGTCAGCGCTGAGGGCCACCGGCTCGAGCGAGCGGTGCGACCAAATCGGGCTGGACGCCCGGCGGGCGGATGGTCTTAATACCGGCTCTTTGGCTCGGGGCGGGTCTGGCCGAGAGCGGCCGGCGACCAAGCCGGCGGGCGGCTCTGGCGCCGCGCTCGAAACTAGGCAAAGGAGCAAGCAAGCATGGCGTATGAGACGATCCTGGTCGACCGCCGCGGACCGATCGGCCTGATCACCTTGAATCGGCCGAAGGCGCTCAATGCCTTGAGCGCCCAGTTGGTCGGCGAGTTGAACCAGGCGCTTGGCGCCTTCGATGCCGATCCCGAAATCGCGGTCATGGTGCTCACCGGCTCGGAGCGCGCCTTTGCCGCCGGCGCCGACGTCAAGGAGATGCAAGACAGGGACTTCATGGCCGCCTTGCAGAGCGATTTCATCGGGCCCTGGCAGCAGGTGAGCGAGCGCCGCAAGCCGATCATCGCTGCCGTGGCCGGCTACGCGCTGGGCGGCGGCTGCGAGCTCGCGATGATGTGCGACGTGATCATCGCCGCGGACAACGCCCGCTTTGGCCAGCCCGAGATCAACCTCGGCACGCTCCCCGGGGCCGGCGGCACGCAGCGCCTGACCAGGGCCATCGGCAAGTCGAAAGCGATGGAGATGGTGCTGACCGGGCGGATGATGGACGCCGAAGAGGCGGAGCGGGCCAATCTGGTCGCCCGGGTGGTGCCGCTCGCCGACCTGCTCGACGAGGCGCTGAAGCTGGCCGAAACGATCGCCGAGAAATCGCAGCCGGTCGTCGCCCTGGCCAAGGAGGCGGTGAACGTCGCCTACGAGACCACGCTTCGGGAGGGGCTGCGCTTCGAGCGGCGGGTGTTCTACGCCACCTTCGCCACCGAAGATCGCAAGGAGGGCATGCAGGCGTTCGTCGAGAAGAGGACGCCGAACTTCAACAATCGCTGAGACCGGCAGCCGGCGCGGCGCGGCCGTTGACGACCCGACGGCAGAGGGTTATAGCCCTGGCCGCAACCACACGGGAGCAAGGCGACAGTCTATGGCGCATCATCGTTCCGCGAAAAAGCGCATCCGTCAGACGGCCAAGCGGACGGCGGTCAACCGTGCCCGCAGCAGCCGGCTTCGGACATTCATAAAGAAGGTTGAGCTGGCCGTGGCGAGCGGCGATGCCGCAGCCGCTGAGAGCGCGTTGCGCGCCGCCGAGCCGGAGATTCGCCGTGGCGTCAGCAAGGGCGTGCTCAAGCTGAACACGGCGTCGCGTCGGATCTCGCGACTTTCGAGGAAGGTGAACCATCTGGCGAGCCAATCTCCTTAAAGGCGAAAATCGCGACCTGACACCCCGCCCGCACTTAGTTCTAGCGTTCAAGTCCCGGCAACTGTATAGGGAAAAGGAATTTTGCTCGCAATTGAGCGAAATGACTTGGATTAACCAGATCCAGATTGATCTGTAGCAGGCCACAACTTTTCAACTCAAAGGCGATATTTAACGTTCCCCTTTCGATCACCTTGCGCCGAGAAAGGTGCCGCATTATCCTCCGTTTCAAGAGCTGGGCCTCTTGCGTTTCGCATCGATAAGCCGGGCGTCTTTCCGATCGCGAGCTCGATACTTGCTGATCAAGCGGGGATCTTCGTGTCCAGATGAATGAATATTGCGGCGTCTCGCGCCCATGCTAGCGTTCTCTGGCATGGGTAAGTGGGTAGTTGGTAGCGAGCCTCATGTCCCGATGAACCCCCAACCCAAGAGCGCCACCCTTGGTCTGGACCAGCAGTGGTCGCAGGTGCAGGGGATGCTGCGCGCCGAGTTCGGGGACATGGCCTACCGGACCTGGCTCGAGCCGCTGACGCTGGCCGGCCTCGAGGGCGATCGGGTCCTGCTGACGGTGCCGACGCGCTTCCTGCGCGACTGGGTGGCGGCGCACTACGCCGATCGCATCCGGGCGCTCTGGCGGCGTCTCAATCCGGAGATCGGCGGCGTCGCGTTGACGGTTGTGTCGGCGGCCGCGGGCCCGGCCGCGGCGCCAACCGCGGCACCTCCGCCGGCCACCTCTTCGACTTCGGCCAATGGCACAGCGCAGGCCAGGCCCGCGCCGGCGCCGATGCCGCCCCTCGAAGCGAGCGCGGAGGGCGAGATCGGGGCGCCACTCGATCCGCGCTGCACGTTCAAGAACTTCGTGGTCGGCACGCCGAACGAACTCGCCTTCGCCGCGGCCAAGCGGGTCGCCGAGCTGGACTCGCCGCCCTTCAATCCCCTGTTTCTGTTCGGCGGCGTCGGCCTCGGCAAGACCCATCTGATGCACGCCATCGCCTGGCAGATCCGCCGCCAGAACGCGCGGCGCAGGGTCGTCTACCTGTCGGCCGAGAAGTTCATGTACCAGTTCATCAAGGCGCTGCGTTTCAAGGACACCATGAGCTTCAAGGAGCTGTTCCGCTCAGCCGACGTCCTGATGGTCGACGATGTCCAGTTCATCGCCGGCAAGGAGACCACCCAGGAAGAGTTTTTCCACACCTTCAATACCCTGGTCGACCGCGGGCGGCAGATCGTGATCTCGTCCGATCGCAGCCCCTCGGAGCTCCTCGGCCTGGAGGAACGCATCCGCTCGCGCCTCGGCTGGGGGCTGGTGGTCGACATCCATCCGACGACCTACGAGCTGCGCATCGGCATTCTGCGCGCCAAAGCCGCGATGCTCGCCGAGGAGGTCGAGGTGCCGGATCCGGTTCTCGAGTTTCTGGCGCACCGGATTACCGCCAACGTCCGCGAGCTCGAAGGGGCGCTCAACCGGATCGTCGCCCAGGCCACTCTGGTCGGCCGGGCGATCACGCTCGAGCTGGCGCAGGATGTCCTGCAGGATCTGCTGCGCGCGCACGAGCGGCGGATCACGATCGAAGAGATCCAAAGACGCGTCGCCGAGCACTTCGGCATCCGGATCGCCGACATGCACTCGGCCCGGCGCGCCCGTGCGGTCGCCCGACCGCGCCAGGTGGCGATGTATCTGGCCAAGCAGCTGACGCCGCGCTCCTTGCCTGAGATCGGGCGCAAGTTCGGCGGCCGCGACCACACCACCGTGATGCACGCGATCCGCCGGATCGAGGAGCTGCGGGCCGTGGACTCGATCCTCAACGACGACATCGAGCTGCTGCGCCGCCTGCTCCGCGGCTAGTCGCCGGGCGCGCTCGCCCGATCCCGCTCGGTCGAGCCTTTTTTGCTGCTCACTCAATCGATTGATGCTAGGCTCGCGCTCCCGACGGGGGCGAAGGTCGCGCGTGCGGCCGCGCCACGGAGCGGGCCGGTGATGCCAGGGCCGATCGAGCGGCCCGCAACCAACGGAACTTTGGCCCGATCATGAAGCTAGCCATCGAGCGGGCGGCGTTGTTGAAGTCGCTCGCCCATGTTCAAAGCGTCGTCGAACGCCGGACCACGATCCCGATCCTGTCCAACGTCAAGCTTGAGGCAGCCGACGGCGCGCTCGCCCTGACCTCGACCGATATGGATCTCTCGGTAGTCGAGCAGACCGAGGCCGAAGTCGGCCAGCCGGGCGCCACGACCGCGCCGGCGCACACGCTCTACGACGTCGTGCGCAAGCTGCCGGACGGCGTGCGCGTCACCCTCGAGCGGGCCGCGAGCGGCGCCGAGATCACGCTGCGGGCGGGGCGGAGCACATTCGATCTGCCGTGTCTGCCGGCCGAGGATTTTCCCTCGATGACCGATGAGGGCCTCGACCACAGCTTCGGGCTCGGCGCGGCCGAGCTGCGGCGCCTGATCGACCGCACCCGCTTCGCCATCTCGACCGAAGAGACCCGCTACTATCTGAACGGCATCTTCCTGCACACCGTCGAGGAGGGCGCTGCGAGCTGTCTGCGCGCCGTCGCCACCGACGGCCACCGGCTGGCCCAGGTCGAGATCGCCCTGCCCCCCGGCGCCGAAGGCATGCCGCCGGTGATCGTGCCGCGCAAGACGGTGGGCGAAGTGCGCAAGCTGATCGACGAGGTCGATCCCGGGCAGACCATCGAGGTGGCCCTCTCGACCGCGCGGATCCGCTTCAAGGTCGACCGCGCGGTGCTGCGCTCGCGCCTGATCGACGGCACCTTCCCCGACTATCAGCGGGTGATCCCGAGCGGCAACGACAAGCTCCTGCTCGCGCCGACCAAGGAGCTATCCGAGGCGGTCGATCGGGTCGCGATCATCTCGACCGAGAAGTCGCGCGCGATCAAGCTCAGTCTGGGCGAGGCCAGGCTGACCCTCTCGGCGATCAGCCCGGATGCGGGGCGCGCGGTCGAGGAGCTCGACGTCAGCTATGGCAGCGACCCGCTGGAGATTGGCTTCAACGCTCGCTATATCCTGGACATGAGCAGCCAGATCGAGGGCGACGAGGTCGAGTTCGCCATGGCCGACGCCGGCTCGCCGACCCTGGTCCGCGACCCCAAGGACAGCAGCACCCTCTATGTGCTGATGCCCATGCGCGTTTGATGGCGCTCGCGCTGCAACCTGCGCTCGGCGCGCGCGCCGGGCCAAGGGCGGCCATGCGGACGCCGCCCCTTGCTCTGCGCCGCCTGACGCTCGGCGACTTTCGCTCCTACCGGAGCCTGCGCCTCGAGACCGATCCGCGGCCGGTCGTGTTGACCGGTCCCAATGGCGTCGGCAAGACCAACCTCCTGGAGGCGATCTCGTTCCTCGCGCCGGGGCGCGGTCTGCGCCGCGCCCGTCTCGCCGAGGTCGATCGGATCGACGGCGGCGGCGCCTGGACCGTGACGGCGCGGCTCGAGGGCCCGGGCGGACAGACCGACCTCGCGACCGGACGGGTCGAGGACGGCGAGCGCGAGCGGCGCCTGGTTCGTATCGACGGTGCCGGCGTCCCGAGCCAGGCGGCGCTCGCCGAGGTTGCCGGCGTGGTCTGGCTCACTCCCGCCATGGACCGGCTGTTCAGCGAGGGCGCCGGCCCGCGGCGGCGCTTTCTCGACCGCCTGGTCCTGGTCGGTGCGCCGGCGTTCGCCGGCCAGATGTCGAGCTACGGCCAGGCGCTCCGGGAACGCGCACGACTGCTGCGCGAGGGACGCGCCGAGCCCGCCTGGCTCGGCGCGCTGGAGAGCCGGGCCGCCGCCGCGGGCGTCGCGATCGCGGCCGCGAGGCGCCAGGCGCTCCGGGGG
>JBKPDM010000447.1:0-3459 GCA_046727895.1 Pseudomonadota bacterium
TTGCAAGATGGGGTGCTGCGTATCGATTCGGACAGCTTCGATCTGTCCGAGGGTTCGGCCGAGCTCGACGCGACCGTGAATACCCGCGCGGACCCGCCTGGCATCACCCTGAGTGCCACCGCGAACGACCTGCGGCTCGGCGACATCCTGGCGCAGCTCGAGACCGACGTCCCGATCACGGGTGAGCTGGACCTGGAGACGGCGTTGAAGAGCACCGGCAGCTCGCTGCCAAGCCTGATCTCGTCGCTGGATGGCGAGTTCGGCATGGCGATCGAGCGCGGCCGGATCAACCTCAGATTCTTCGATCTGACCGGCGCCAACCTGCTGCAGTGGCTGTTCGCGGGTGCACCCTTGCGCAGCAGCACGGCTCTCAGCTGCTTCGTGGCGCGCTTCGGTATCGAGCGCGGCGTCGCGACGACTCAGTCGCTCTTCATGGACACGTCGCTGGCACAATCCTCGGGCTCCGGGACCCTGAACCTGGTCGATCGCACCATCGACATTCTGGTCCATCCGCGGCCCAGAAGCTCGGAGTTCGTGCGCTTCACGACGCCCTATCGGATCGTGGGACCCTTGAGCGATCCGTCGATCGACTACAGCCGGGTGGGTCTGGCCGGACGCGCCATCGGCGAGCTCGCCATGACGCCCTTCAACCTGCTGGGCTCGCTTACCTCGCTGGTCACCGACTGGGGCCGGGATCAGGAAAACCCTTGCCTCACCTGGACGCAAAGCGGAACGGCGGGCGGCACGCCACCACCGTCGACCGCAACCGGAGCCAGCGCGTTCCCGGTCATCGACATGCCACCCGCCACCTATGCCACGACGACCGGGACCCACATCCGCACGGGCCCTGGCACGAGCTATCCGATCATCGACAAGATACCCAAGGGCACGACCGTGCAGGTGACCGGCAAGGTCAAGGGGCTGGACTGGTATCGGATCAACCTCGCCACCGGCGGCGTGGGCTACATCTCGGCCGCTCTCCTCACCCCGGCGAACTGGCCCAACATGCAATGATCCGGCTGGCCCGCCACCAGCTCCCCCGCGCAACCAATTGATTCTAAGCGCAAAATCGCCCGATCGGACACCCCTGTCGCATTTCTGCGCCCACCCTGCCCAAAACTGACGCATCGCGACGACGCTCGGGCTGGTTTGCGGTGACCTGGGCCGAAAAAGCCAGGAATTCCGCGGGTCTTGGGTTCGTTTGGTTTTTGCGGCCTCCCAGGCCCGCTCGCTCCGCTCTTCTGCTCGCCCGTCTCAAATGAGATCTGGGAATTATAACCTATTTCCGCAGTGATGACAACCCCAATCTGACGTTCCCGCGACCACCGACTGCCGGGCCAACGCCGGCTGCTCCGGCGACGACCCCGGCGGTAAACTCACACATAACCTTCGTGGAAGGCGGACATGACAACCCCAACCCGACCGTCGCGCGACCAGGTCCGAGCGCACCGTGAACGGTTGCGCGAGCAGGGCCTGCGACCAATCCAGATCTGGGTGCCCGACGTCCGCTCGCCCGCCTTCAAGGCCGAGGCGCACCGGCTGACGTGTGCCCGTCGAGAGGCTGCACCGCATCTGCCCGCGGAACGGCTTGCTACGGATTGCACCCGTCCGATCGCGCGCGTAAGGATGACGCGGGGATCGGGCCAGAGGAAAGCATTTGCGGCGGGGTCGATGAACGTCAAGATCGTGGTGCACGAGGCAGAAGAAGGCGGCTTCTGGGCCGAGGTGCCGGCGCTTCCCGGCTGCGTCAGCCAGGGCGAGACCATGGACGAGCTGCTCGCCAACATGCGCGAGGCAATCCAGGCCTGGCTCGATACCGCTCCGCCCGACGACACCCAACCCACCGAACCGCGGCAGGTGGTCGAGCTCACCTTGTGAGGGCGCTCTCGGGCAAGGCATTCTGCCGGTTGCTCGAACCTGCGCATCCAGGGCAGCCATCACGTCTATGGCAAGGTCGGCCAGCGCGCCCGGATCTCGGTCCCGGTTCACGCCAATCGCCCCCTGAAGCTCGGCTTGCAGCGACATCTCCTCAAGCTTGCCGGCATCGACGAAGATTGGGTGTAGAAGCTGCCACGTAGCGCTGCCTGAGACGATGTCGCGCCCTTCGAACTTTAGCCGACCAACGCGCGACCAGGTCCGAGCGCGCCATGCAAGCCTGCGTCGGCAGGGCCTGCGACCGATCCAGATCCGGGTGCCGGACGTCCGCTCGCCGGCCTTCGAGGCCGAGGCGCACCGGCAGTCCCTCGCGGTCGCCGAGAGCCCGCATCATGAAGACGATCAGGCCTTCATCGACGCCATCTCGGACCGCGACGCCGAATGAGGCGCGGCGAAAAGGTTCGCAGACACCTTTCCGGCCTTCTGAGACTTTTTCCGGCCTTCACACCTTTTCCGGCCTCTGCTGACACCTTTTTTCTCGCGTGCTGCGTCAGTGGCGCCGCCAGATCACTGCCGTGCGCCGCAGATTGGAGCTGCGGCTGAGACCGGCAACGTCACCACGGGTGTTCAGCGCCTCAGCGAAGCTCGAGGTGTCACCCGGCAAAGGATTTAGTGCCGCCGGCGTACCGTCTTGGTCCCAAAGTACAGCCGTGAATACGGTGCCTGCCGGAGTTGGTTCCGATCTACTGAACCCTGCGATCTGTCCCGGGTTGTTGATCCTTTCAGCTGAACCTCCCTCGTCGCCCGGTAATGGTTGAAGGCTGATCGGTGCGCCGTCAGGGTTCCATTTCACTGCTTGGTCGCCCGAGACGCCAGCTATTACGCTGTTAGCGTTGATCGCTTGAGCGCGGCCGACCAAGTCGCCCGGCAACAACTTCAAGGGCGTCGGCGTACCTTTGTTGTCCCAGATTACCGGCTTGGCCGTGCCCGTCGCGATCCCGCTGATTCCGACAACCTCGCCGCGGTTGTTGATCCCGAGGGCACGGCTCTCGGGATCGCCTGGGAGCGGCTTCAACGCTGTGGGTCTGCCGGCACGGTCCCAGATAACCGCCGTATCTATGCCGCTGTCGCTGGTGCTGAACCCCGCGACTTGGCCCCGTTCATTGATCGCTTCCGCAGAGCTATCCGTTTCACCTGGGAGCGGCTCCAGCAGTCGGTCTGCCACTACGGTCCCAAACGACAGCGGAGAAAACCGTTGGGCTGGGGGTACCATTAAAACTCAAACCGACAGCCTGGCTGCGATTGTTGATGTCGTTAGCTATCGCCTCAGCGTCCTTCGGGAGAGGCTCTAAGACCGTCAGCCCGCCGTCGCGCTCCCACCGCACCGCAGTGTCGACAGAGTTGACGCCTACACTTCGTCTAACGATCTCGCCCCGATCATTGATGCCATTCGCGATGCTCTCTGTGCCACCATGCAATGGTGGAAGCGGCTGCGGATCCTGAGCCCTAGCCCGAACTTTACCCCGATTTTCGACGAAATGATTGAGATTGCACGGGGATTTTTGCGTGCACTGACTACAGGGC
>JBKPDM010000448.1:0-5334 GCA_046727895.1 Pseudomonadota bacterium
GACTTGCCGTACCCGCCGCCGTTCCACCGGTGGATCTTGCCCATCGTGCCGTAGCCCGGCATCCCACGCCCGCCCCCGATCTCGATGTGGTAGCCGCGCGGGAAGTCGAGCTTGCGGTTGTCCAGCCACCACGGCATGTAGAGGTGCATGCCCCCCGTGCCGTCGTCGTTGTGCGGCGGCAGGTCGAGGAGCTGGGGGATGAAGCCGCTGACGGGCGAGCCCACGGTGTCGGTCAGGAAGCGGCCCACGGCGCCGCTCCCGTTCGCGAGCCCGTCGGGGAAGCGCGTGGACCGCGAGTTCAAGAGCAGCCGCGCGGTCTCGCACGCGCTCGCGGCGAGGACCACGATCTTCGCCCGGACATGGACGTCCTTGCCGGTGGCGGTTTCGATGTAGGAGACGCCCGTGGCCAGCCCCTCCTCGTTGGTCGTGACGGTCCGGACCATGGCCCCGGTCTTCACCGTGAGGTTCCCGGTCCCGAGCGCGGGCCGGATGAGGACGCCCGGCGACGAGAAGTTCGAGTGGGTCGAGCAGCCGCGGCCGCACTGGCCGCAGTAGTGGCAGGCGGCCCTGCCGTTCAAGGGCTTGGTCAGGATCGAGAGCCGCGACGGGATGCATGTGATGTCGAGCTTGTCCGCGGCCCGTTTGATGAGGAGCTCGTGGCAACGGGGCTTCGGCGGGGGCAGGAAGATGCCGTCGGGCTCGTTGGGCAGGCCTTCCTTCGTGCCGAAGAGTCCGACCAGCCGGTCGAGCTTGTCGTAGTACGGGGCGAGGTCCTCGTAGGCGATCGGCCAGTCGTCGCCGAGGCCGTCGCGGCTCCGGCCCTTGAAGTCGTAGGGCCCGAAGCGCAGCGAGATGCGTCCCCAGTGGTTCGTGCGGCCGCCGAGCATCCGGCTCCGCCACCACAGGAACTTGCTGCCCTTGGCCGTCGTGTACGGCTCGCCGTCGATCTCCCACCCGCCGAAGCTCGCGTCGAACTCGCCGAACGGGCTGTAGCGGTGCCCGGCCCCCCGCCGCGGGGACTCGTAGTTCCACTTCAGCATCCGGCTGTCCTTCTCGACGTCCCAATGGCGGCCGGCCTCGAGGACGATCGTCCGGGCCCCGGCCTCGGCCAGGACCTTGGCCGCCATCCCGCCGCCGGCCCCCGAGCCCACGATACAGACGTCGTACTCCTCCGGCTTGCGGATCACTTGCATGGCGTTTCGGCTCCTTGGGGCAGGGCGCTTGGTCGCGAGCGGAGCCTACGACGACCCCGGCCCGGAATCAATGGCCGGCGTGAAGAAGAGCTTCCGGACGAGGACGAGGATCGCGACCGCCCCCACCCCAGGAAGACCAGCACCGCGGCCGCGAGCTGGGCGGCGGGATCGGCGGTCCCGGCCGCGATCTGGTCCGCCGTCCGCTCGATCTCGCCGCACAGCGGACCCGCGAGCGAGCGCATCCTGAGCCGGACCTGGTTGGCGTTCGCCGCCACGTTCGTCCCGGCCCGGCGGCCGATCCGCGAAGCGCGCGTGGAGTCGCCGCAACCGACCGAGGACGCCCCGAGGGCGATCCGCACGGACCCGCATGAACAGCGGGCGGAAGCGAGGGCTCGGAGATCGATAACAACCTGTCCCGACGCGTTGCTACGCGTCGAACACGGACAGAACACGGACAGCGCCGACCGGATCAGGAGGCTCCTGGCGCGCACCTTCGCCATGGACGTCCTCTCCTGCCCCAAGTGCCAGGTGCGGATGAGGCTGCTCGCCATGGTGCAAGACCCGGCGAACGTTGCCTGCTTCCTGGCCGAGACGGGCGAGGCGACCGAGGTGCTGCGCCGCTCGGGGCGTGCCGGTCTCTCCCGCGAACTCAGGTGCCACAGCGTTTCCGCACCTGCCCGTTGATCTCGCCGCTGCTCGGAGGGTTCTCGCCCAGCCCCAGGCTGTGGAGCATCTCGTGGATCAGCGTGTTCGCGCGAGTGCCGGGGCTCTGCGCGCGGAAGTTGTCGAGGCAGAGATAGACCACGCGATCCCCGCGATGGGTCACTGCTGCCGCTCCGGCAGACCGACACCTTCCACTTCGCAGGTCGTCACCGTCGCGGTAGACAATCAGGGTCAGGTACTCTGAGGGCCCGAGGCCGAGCGCCTCGAGGTCGTCGTGGAGCGACAGGCCCTCGGTGTCCTTGAAGTCGTCGAGTACGCGCTGGCACTCGGCCTTGCCTAACTTGTGGTGGGCGGCTTCCACGGCCATTCGCACAGAGAGCACGTCCGCAGGGTGATGGAGGACGACGTCGGGAGTATCGGGTCCGGCAGCTCCAGCCTCGTGGGGAGGCAGCACCAGGGCGGCCAGAATGGTCAAGAGGGGGGCGAGGCCCGGCCATGGGCGATGACGGGACGGCATAGGCGGCTCCTTTCGTCGGGCCGCCTGGCCAGGCGTTGTTCCCTTGCGCTTCTAAAGGTCGGCGTCTACCATTCGGAAGTCCTTAGGCACGTTTGAGGTCTCCCTGATCTGAGCGAGGCCCGGCGCGATGTCGCTCGTCCTCGGGCCCTTCGCCCTTGACCAGGAGCGTCGCCAGCCCCCTCGGTCGGGTGAGCCTGTGCCTCTGGAGGCGAAAGCGTTCGAGCTGCTGTGCCTCCTGCTGGTGCGCCGGCCGCGGGTCCTTTCCAAGGCCCAGATCCGCGACGTGCTCTGGCCCGGGACCTCCACCTTCTGCCGATGTCGGGAAACCTTCCGCTGCTGCTCATGGCATCGGATAAGACTCTACGAACGGTGGCCGTCGACCTTACCGAAGCCGGTAACCACGATGACCGTGCTCTTCGGTCATCGTGGGCAGCTCGCGGATCGAAGGAAGCCCACGGTCAGGAAAAGCACCAACCGTGGCTGCCAAATGCATTTCATAAGACAAGGCTGCCCGCCTCCTTCACGGCTTTGCTCCCCAGTCGGGGAAGAGGCAATTGCCCCCCGGGCATCCGCCCAAGATCAGACCAGTCGCGATCTGCTGGATTCCGGAACCGTCTGCATTCATCGTAAAGATGTTTACAGGGCCGTCCGTCAGCGAGTCGCCAGTGAACACGATCTTGTTCCCATCAGGAGAGTAGACGGGGTAAACGTCGAAGTGCCCTGGCCCAGTGAGCCGCGACTTGTGGTTCCCATCAATACCCATCACCCAAATGCTGGTCGGAAGAGCCGTGTTCTGGTGGGAATAGAATGCGATGTGCTGCCCGTCGGGTGAGACGTCGGGCCCACCTGCTTCGAGTGGCGCGGCTGTCAACCGCCTTTTGTGCGAGCCATTGGCGTTCATGATCCAAACGGCAGACACCAGTCCTCCATTCTGGCTTCCGAAGATGATCTGCCTCCCATCGGGCGTGTACTCGGGCTGGTAGCTATCGAACAGGTCGTCAGTGAGTTCAGTCAACTCGCCGGTGCCGTTGGCCCGCATCGTCGCGATGACGCCGAGATGGGTCCGCAAGGACTCCCGATGGAACACGATCCGGGTCCCGTCCGGAGACCAGCGCGGAAACAACTTGCGCCGGCCAGGATCGTTGGTCAGTTGCATCAGCCCGGTCCCATCCGCGTTCATGACATAGAGCTCCGACTGGCCCGTCATGTCGTGAACGAAGACGATCCGCCGTCCGTCCGGCGAGAAATCTGGCAACCCAACACCGGTCGATGCGAAGTGCGTGATCTGCCGGATGTCGCTGCCGTCGGGGTTCATGGTGTAGATCTGGTCGGTTCCCGTCGCGTTGGCGACGTAGGCGATTCGGCCATTCTGCCCGGGATACGTGGCCCAGGCGGAGCTGCCAGTGAACAGCAGAATCAAGGCGACCAACACCAGGGTAGGCGTGACGGACAAGCTGCGGGCAAATCCAGATGTATGCATGATTCCCTCCTTAGCCTTTGTCTTGGGTTGAGTGTGATCACGTCAGGCAGCTGCTAATTCGAAGCAGCGCCCCACCGCGGCAGCTGGCCACCTTCCTCTATTTGCTCAAGGTGGTGCCTGATCCCCCGCTTCCTGGCGGCCTCTCCACTGGAGAGAGGTAGTTTGACTGCTCTCCTCTCCAAGCCCTCGTGCAAGAGCCTTTGGCTGCCCCCGTCCCGATTCATGACCAGGATCGCCGAGCTGTCGAACGATGGGCTGAATCGCACGAAGACGATGGCGTTCCCCCGAGGAGACCAGGAGGGCATCCAGTCATGGGGGGCCGAGTCGGGGCCTTGCCAGTCTTCGTTGTTGTTGCGAGTGAGCTGCTTGAGCCCTCTCCCGTCGGCGCCGATCACCCAGATCTCCTCGTTCTGGGGATTGCAGCAGTGGGTCGAGAACGCGATCTTCTCCCCGTCTGGCGACCAATCGGGCTGTCTGGCCCCGAGTTCCGGAGGAGTGAGGGGCCGAATCCTCGAGCCATTCGCGTTCATCAGGTAGATTGCGCCGAGCACGCCGTCGCGGTTGAAGCTGTCGAACGCTATCGTCGTTCCGTCGGGCGAGTACGCTGGCGCGAAGTCACGGACTTCCGGTTGGAACTGAGTGAGCGCCGTGAGATCCGTGCCGTCCGCTCCGACCCGGTAGATGGCGCAGGTACCGTGCTCAAACAGCTGGCATCGCGTGAAGGCGACCTTGCTGCCGTCCGGAGCGAAGTTCGGCGCGTGGTCCGCGAAACCAGGATCGCTGAACAACAGATGCTGGTCGCTCCCATCGGCGTTCATGACCCAGAGTTGAGGGATGAAGTCCGGAGCAAGAAACTCAGAGAACACGATCTGCTGCCCGTCGGCCGACCACGACTGCCAGAACGCGGCGTTGTCGGGCCCGAGGAAGGTGAGCTGCCGTACATTGCTCCCGTCGGGGTTCATCGTGAAGACGTCGGGCCCCTCGACAAAGGCGATCCGGCCATTCTTGCCTGGGAACGTGGCACTGGCCGGTCCGGCCAAAGCCACAAGCATCGCTGCGATCGCTAGCACGACCCGCAGTGAACTCATCCTGTTTCTAGTCATGATCGTCTCCTCTTTTTTTGAGTTTGTTGGCGACTGCGGAGACGAGAACCGCGAGTCCACCGGTATTCCCCAGGAACGACATGGCGGCTCCTTTCGCTGGGAGCCGCCTGGGCAGGCGTCCAAGCCTTGCTTGTCCAAGGGTCGGCGCCTACCATTCGGAAGTCCTGAGGCAGGCCTGAGGTCTTCCTGATCCGACGCGAGGCTTGGCGCGATGTCCCTCGCCTTCGGGCCTTTCGCCCTTGACCAGGAGCGTCGCCAGCTCCTTCGGTCGGGTGAGCCTGTGCCTCTGGAGGCGAAAGCCTTCGAGCTGCTGTGCCTCCTGCTGGTGCGCCGGCCCCGCGTCCTTTCCAAGGCCCAGATCCGCGATGTGCTCTGGCC
>JBKPDM010000449.1:0-15800 GCA_046727895.1 Pseudomonadota bacterium
GAGATGTCGGGCGCCGTGCCGCCCGCGACGTCGGTGGTCAGCTTCTGCTCGAGATTGTCCCAGTTGACCACCTCGATCTGGATGTCGATGTCGGGATTGGCCTTCTCGAACTCCTTGGCGATCGCCTCGAAGATCGGCCCGGTCTGGGCGCTGTAGTACGACACCACGACGCGCACCGGGGTCGCGGCGCTCGCCGCCGTCGCAAGACCCGCACTAAGCGCGAGTGCGGCCGCGCAGCCGAGAAGTCGACGTAGACGTTGCATGACGAAGCCCCCTCGTTGGATGCAGTCGCAAATTGCCGGCAATGATAGGGGGCAATCATGGCCTCAGGCAACCGGCCAGATGGGCGCCGAACCGCGCGAGCCGCTTTCGCGATCGCGCCGCTTGAAGCCGGCGCAGAGATCGCGCAACACTTCGGGCCGTGATGGGCGCAAGATGAGAGGATGACTGATGCCTGTCGCACGGCAGGCCGATCGGTTCTTGAGGCGGTTGTGACCGCGGGTTGATCCAAAAGGTCAGATCCGGCGGTCTCAGGGAGGCAGCATGTACGATCTCGTGATCCGGGGCGGGCGGGTGATCGATCCCGCGCAGGGGCAGGACGGGCGCGCCGACGTCGCGTTCAAGGATGGCAAGGTCGCCGCGGTCGCGGCCGAGATCGACGCGGCCGCGGCGCGCGAGGTCGTCTCGGCCGCGGGCAAGCTGGTGGTGCCCGGCCTGATCGACCTGCACACCCACGTTTACTGGGGCGGCACCAGCCTCAGCGTCCAGCCCGAGCCGGTGGCGCGGCGGTCGGGCGCCACCACCCTGGTCGATGCGGGCAGCGCCGGACCCGGCAATTTTTATGGCTTTCGCGCCCACGTCATCGAGCGCACGCCGGTCCGCATCCTGCCCTATCTCAACATCTCCTTCGCCGGCATCTTCGCCTTCTCCGAATCGGTGATGGTCGGCGAGTGCGCGGACGTCCGCCTGCTCGATGCGCGCGAATGCCTGCGCGTCGCCCAGGCGCACCGCGACCTCGTGGTCGGCATCAAGGTCCGGGTCGGGCGCAACACCAGCGAGGCGAACGGCGCCTTTCCGCTCGATCTGGCGATCGAGGTCGCCGAGGAGCTCGACCTCCCGGTCATGGCGCACATCGACTTCCCGCCGCCGCGGCGCAAGGACATGCTCGAGCGTCTCAGGCCGGGCGACGTGCTGACGCACTGCTATCGGCCGTTTCCGAACGCGCCGGTGCGCCGCGGCGAGGTGCGGCCGGAGATGATCGAGGCGCGCGAGCGCGGCATCATCTTCGACATCGGCCATGGCATGGGCGGCTTCGGCTTCGCCTCGACCCGCCCGATGCTCGAGGCGGGCTTTCTGCCCGACGTGATCAGCAGCGACGTGCACATCCTCTCCGAGCACGGCCCGGCCTTCGACCTCCTGCACAGCATGTCCAAGCTGATGTGCCTGGGCATGCCGCTGGTCGAGGTGATCCGCGCCGCGACCGCGCGGCCGGCCGAGGCGCTGAGGCGACCCGACCTCGGCACGCTCGCGCCCGGTGCGGTCGGCGATGCGGTGATCCTGAACCAGGCCTCGGGCGCCTTCGACTACGTCGACGTGATGGGCGAGCGGATCACCGGCGATCGCTGCCTCGAGGTGGCGGGCATCGTGCTCGGCGGCCGGCTCTGGTCCGAGCCCGAAGCGCCGGGATGAGGCGGATGTACAAGGCGATCTACACCTACCCCTGGGACCTCGCCGACGAAGGCCTCGAGCTGGCGCTCGGGCGCATCCGCCCGACCGGCGTCAACGCGCTCACCGTCGCGGCCAGCTATCATGCCGGCAAGTTCCTCCGCCCGCACGGCGCCGGCGCCAAGGTCTACTTCCCCAAGGACGGCACCGTCTACTTCAAGGCCAGACCGGAGCGCTACGGCCACATCAAGCCGCTCGTGAACCCGCTGGTCGAGGAGTTCGATGCCTTGGCCGAGCTTGCCCGCACGGCGCCCGATCTGGAGCGCGTCGCCTGGGTCGTCTGCTGCCACAACACGCCGCTCGGCGAGCTGCATCCCGAGTTCACGACGCGGAACGCCTTCGGCGATCCCTATCCCTACAGCCTCTGTCCGGCGCACCCGGCGGTGCGCGACTACGTCGTCAACCTCTGCGCCGATCTCGCCAACCGCTACGATCTCGCCGGCCTCGCGCTCGAGACCCCAGGCTGGCTGCCCTTCGATCACGGCTTCCACCACGAGTTCGCGCTCGTGCCGCTCGATCGCTGGGCCAAGACCCTGCTCGCGCTCTGCTTCGCCGAGGCGACGCGCCACGCGGCCAAGGCCGCCGGCATCGATGCCGATCGCCTGCAGGCCAGAACCCGCGAGCTGCTCGAGCGCTACCTCGCCGCCGACCTCGCCGCACCGGAGGCCGTTGCGGCCGAGTGGTGGCTCGCCGACCTCGCGAGCGATCCCGAGTGGGCGGCGTTCCTGCACTGGCGCTGCCGCGTCGTCGCCGACCTGATTGCGGCGGTCAAAGCGGTGCTGCCGGCGCCGACCCGGCTCGCGGTGATCCCGAGCGTGCAGCGGCCGGCGGCGGCCGGCTGGCTCGAGGGCAGCGATCCAGCGCTGCTCGCGGGTGTGGCCGACGCGCTCGAGGTGTGCGCCTATCAGCCGAGCGCCGAGGCGGCGTTCCTGGATGCCTGGGATGTGCGCCGGCGGGTGGGCGAAGCCGCGCCGCTCAACTTTATCCTGCGGCCGAGCTTTCCGGACCTTGCCAACGGCGCCGAGACGGTCAGGGCGGCGCTTCGCCTCAAGGAGGTCGGTCTGGCCGGCCTTGCCTTCTACAACTATGGCCACATTCGTCTCGCCGGCCTCGACCACGTCAAGGCGGCGCTCGCCGCGCTGGGATAGTCGCCGGCAAGATCAGGTGGCGCGGGGCGTCCCAGGCATGCTATCATTTTTCAAGCAGGTCGGTTTGGGAGAGCGACGATGGCTCAGCTCCTGGTCCGCGATCTGGACCCTGCGGTGGTGGCACGCCTGAAGGAGAAGGCGCGCCAGAACCGGCGTTCGTTGCAAGGTGAAGTCAAAGCGATTCTGGAGGAGGCGGCCGGGCGCGCCACGCGGGACGAGGCCTTGGCCATGATCGACAAATGGCAGCGCAAATGGGGTGACCGTATCTTCTCCGACAGCACTCAGATGATCCGGGAGGACCGGGACGAGCGGTGATGCGGCTCGTGGTCGATGCCAGCGTTGCCGTCAAATGGGTGCTGAAGGAGCCCGATTCAGACGCTGCTCGGCGCATCGTCGAGCGAGCCGAACTGCTGGCGCCGGGGCTGCTGTGGGCAGAGTTGGGCAACGTACTGTGGCGCCGTCAGCGCCTGGGCGAGCTCAGCCCTTCGAATGCCCGTGACATGCTGCTCACGCTGCGGGCCATTCCGGTGCGGACGTACGCGTTGTTCCCCCTCTTGCCGCTGGCTCTGGAGATTGCGGTCACGATCGGGCACAGCATCTACGACTGCATCTATCTGGCGCTTGCCGATCAGGAAGACTGCCGCGTAGTGACGGCGGACCGGCGGTTGCAGAATGCCGTCGCCTCGGGTCCTATGGCCCAATCGGTCATGGGGTTGACCGAGGTCGTGTGATGGTCCGGGCCCGAGGGGACGATTGAGGTGCGCTTCGTCGACAAGGTCGTGCTGATCACCGGTGCCGCGCGGGGCATCGGCCGGGCGACCGCGCTCCGCCTCGCGAGCGAGGGGGCCGCGATCGCCGTGCTCGACCGGGACGGCGCGGCCGCCAGCGAGGCCGCAGCAGCGCTGCGCGAGGCGGGAGCGAACGCGCTCGCGCTTTCGGCCGACATCACCGATCGGGCGGCGGTCGAGGGTGCAATCGAGCAGGCGCTCAAGACGTTCGGGCGGATCGACGTCCTGGTCAACAATGCCGCCCGCGCGCTGAAGGGCAACCTCGCCCAGACCACGCCCGAGGACTGGGAGAAGGAGCTGGCCGGCACTCTGAGTGGCGCCTTCCTGATGACCCGGCCGGTGTTGCCGGACATGGCCCTTCGCGGCCGGGGCGTGATCGTCAACGTCGGCTCGGTCAACGGCCTCCTGGCGCTGGGCAATCCCGCCTATAGCGCGGCCAAGGCCGGCCTCCTGAACTTCACCAAGGCGCTCGCGGTCGAGTACGGGCCCAAGGGGATCCGCGCCAACATGGTGAGCCCTGGGACGATCCGGACCGAATCGCCGAGCTGGCAAAAGCGCCTCGCCCGCGATCCTGAGGTATTCGAGAAGCTCGCCCGCTGGTACCCGGTCGGCCGGGTCGGCCGGCCCGAGGACATCGCCGCCGCGATCGCCTTCCTCGCGGCCGACGAAGCCGCCTTTGTCAACGGCGCCAACCTCGTGGTCGACGGCGGCCTCACCGCCGGCATCGCGCCAATGATCGAAGAGCTGACCCTCGAGACGAGATAGCCCGGTAAGACCGGGCATCAGTCGGGCAGCAGCGGGTCGGTGCCGAGCCTGGCCACGGCCAGGGCGAGCCCGAGCGGAACCAGGCAGCCGAAGGCGACCAGACATGGCGTCTCGGCGCCACCCGCTTGGCGAGCCGGTCGGCCGCGAAGACCAGCGCCAGGAGCGCGAGCGCGGTCCGGCTGCTGCTCGCGAACAATGCGAGCGTTGCGGCCAGGGCGAGGGCCGCTCCGCTCGGGCCGATCAGGTTGGCATTGGTGATGCCGAGACGCCCGCCCGCGACCAGAATGCCGGCGATGGAAGCGGCGAGCGCGAGCGCCAGTTGCGCGAGCGCCAGCGAGCGGCCGAACGCCGCGATCACGGCCAGGCCCAGCGCCACGCAGAACAGCATGAGGGCGCGGCGCAGGTCCTTCTGACGGGCCGCCGCGAGCGGGCCGAAAACGGCGACGCCGGCGAGCGCGAGCACGACGATCGCGAGGCCCGATTGCAGGCCAAGCGGCAGGCCCCAGGCGAGCCAGCCCACGACCACGATCGGCCAGACGAGGATCGCCCCCTGCAGCGCGTCGATCCAGCGTGGCAGGACGGGCAGCAGGAGGCCGAGCAGCGTGCCGAGGCCGGTCACGTAGAGAAGCTTCTCGCGCGCCACCTCGGGCGGCCAGGCGGGCGCGCCCGACAAGGCGACACAAGCCGCGAGCAGGCCCAGAAACTGCGCCACGCCGAGCAGCGCGGCGGCGCGGCTCGCGCCGAGCCAGAGCCGGATCGCCACCGGGAACAGGACGGCGACCCCGAACGGCAGGAGCAGGGGTTCGAGCGGCGCCCCGAGGATCGTCAGGGACATCCCGCCGCCCCCGGCCGGTCCGGCGGCGGCCCGATCGTCGGCCGGCGGGCGGCCAGGCGGGCCCCGGTTAGCATTTCCTTTGCCCCGATCGGTGATACTCGCCTTTCGGCGTGAGCAAGGAGGCTCGGCGGTCGCCATGCTCGTCTGGGCATTGCGCTATCTCGTGGTCGCCATTGTGGTCGGCGCCGGCTTCGCCATGCTCCAGAGCAGTGACTGGCTGGGGCGGCCAGCCCCCGCGCATCCCTCGAAACCGAGCATCGCGCCGAAGCCGCGGCCCGCTCAGACCCAGCGCGCGGCCGCGCCGGACAGCGAGCGCGACGAGGGCGAAGAGTACGTCAGCGAGGGCGACCAGGGCGAAGAGTACGTCAGCGAGGGCGACCAGGGCGAGGAGCACGTCGTCCAGGCCGGCCCGAACGGTCACTTCGTCGTTGACGCCGCGGTCAACGGCTCGCCCATCACCTTTCTCGTCGACACCGGCGCCTCCGACATCGTGCTTACCCTGGCTGACGCGAGGCGTCTCGGCTTTGTCCCCGGCAACCTCGAGTTCAGCGAGCAGTATCAGACCGCAAATGGCGAGGTGCGCGGCGCCCCGGTCCGGCTGCGCGAGCTTTGCATCGGCCAGTACAGCCTCTACGACGTCGCAGCCTCGGTCAACGAGGGCCCGATGGAGGTCTCCCTCCTCGGCATGAGTTTCCTCCAGCAGCTGCGCGGCTACCAGGTCGAGGACGGGCGCCTGATTTTGCGCTGGTAGCTCGACGCGAGCGCGCCGATCGCGCGCCCCCGGCAGACCGGTTGAACCCCATCGGATGGACGTGACGCGGCCAGCGGGCGCGGAGCCCCATGGCCGGTGCTGTTGCCGTCGGTGCGGCCGCCATGTAGTTTTCTGACGCGAACGATAGGAAGCGGGGGAGATTGCCATGGACATGACCGGCGAATACCGCATCCCGGCGCCGCGCGCGAAGGTCTGGGCCGCGTTGAACGACCCGGAGATGCTCAAGGCGTCGCTACCGGGTTGCGAGTCGCTCGAAAAGGTGTCGGACCACGAATTCGCCGCAACCGTGGTTGCCAAGGTCGGCCCCGTGAAGGCGAAGTTCAACGGCCATGTCACCCTGCTCAACCTCAATCCGCCGGAGGGCTACACCATCAGCGGCGAAGGCAAGGGCGGTGCGGCCGGCTTCGCCAAGGGTGGCGCCGACGTCAGGCTCAGCGAGGCCAGTGCGAACGAGACGATCCTCACCTACACCGCAAAGGCCGACGTCGGCGGCAAGCTCGCGCAACTGGGCTCGCGCCTGATCGACGGCACGGCCAAGAAGATGGCCGATGAGTTCTTCGACAACTTCGCGAAGCAGGTGGCGCCGCCGGCGCCCACGCCCGAGCTGGAGCCCGAAGCGCAGCCCGAGCCCGAGCCCGGGGGCGGGCTCGCCGACCTGGCGCAGAACAAGTTCATCTGGGCGGCCGCCATCATCGTGGTTCTGATGATCCTCGTGCTCCTGTTCCGATGAGGCGGCGGATGATTGCAAGCCGGTTGACGGCGATCCGCCGCTTCCCATAGCTTCGGGTCTGCGTTCCCGAAGTGTGAGGCACCGCTCGCCTGGCTTCCTGTGCCGACCTCTGGTGGTCGGCGGAGCGGCGAGGGCAGGGGTGACGGCAGGCGCTGCTCCGGCTGGCCGGCCATCGAGCCCACAAGGGGGGACGTCAGGGGGAGAAACTTATGGCCAACGTGTCAACCAAGGTCAACGGCCAGGCGGTGACGCGGGAGATCGAGCCGCGCACGCTCCTGGTCGAGTTCCTGCGCCAGCATCTGGGCCTCACCGGCACCCATGTCGGCTGCGACACCAGCCAGTGCGGGGCCTGCGTCGTCCACGTCGATGGCCGCTCGGTCAAGTCCTGCACCATGCTCGCGGTGCAGGCCAACGGCACCGAGGTGGTCACGATCGAGGGCCTCGCCAAGGACGGCGAGCTGCACCCGATGCAGGCGGCGTTCCGCGAGAACCACGCGCTGCAATGCGGTTTCTGCACGCCCGGCATGATCATGAGCGCGGTCGACCTCGTGCAGACCAATCCCAATCCCTCGGAGCAGCAGATCCGCGAGTGGCTCGAGGGCAACATCTGCCGCTGCACCGGCTACCACAACATCGTCAAGGCCATTGCCGCTGCGGCCGCCGAGATGAGGAGCTGAGCCATGGCCACCGAGGGAATTGGCGCGCGGGTCCCCCGGACGGAGGATCTGCGGTTCATCACCGGTCGGGGCCGTTACACTGACGACATCAACCGGCCCGGCCAAGTCTACGCCTGCTTCGTGCGCTCGCCGCACGCCCACGCCAAAATCAACGGGATCAACAAGAGCCAGGCGCTGGCTGCGCCCGGTGTGCTGGCGGTCCTGGACGGCGACGACGTCAAGACCGCCGGCTGGGGCGGCCTGATCTGCGGCTGGATGGTCAAGTCCAAGGACGGCTCCGACATGAAGGCCGGGCCGCATCCGGTCCTGGCCCAGGGCAAGGTGCGCTACGTCGGTGACCACGTCGCCTGCGTGGTTGCCGAAACCTATCTTCAGGCCAAGGACGGGGCCGAGCTGGTCGAGGTCGACTACGAGATCCTGCCCGCCTGCGTCGCCCCGGGCCACGCCCGCGATTCCGGACAGCCGCTCGTCCACGACGAAATCAGCCGCAACACGGTGTTCGAGTGGGAGCTCGGCGACGGCGCGGCGGTCGACGCGGCCATCAGCAAGGCGGCTCATGTCACCAAGATCGACCTGATCAACAACCGGCTGGTGCCGAACGCGATCGAGCCGCGCGCGGCGATCGGCGAGTGGGATCCGGGCGAGCAGAAGCTCACCCTCTATACCACCAGCCAGAACCCGCACGTCGCCCGGCTGGTGATCTCGGCGTTCGTGCAGGCCGCCCCAGAGCACAAGCTCCACGTCATCGCGCCCGATGTCGGCGGCGGCTTCGGCTCCAAGATCTGCATCTACGCCGAGGAGTGCGTCTGCCTGCTGGCGGCCAAGCGGGTCGGCCGACCGGTCAAGTGGGTGGCGGAGCGCACCGAGAGCTTCCTGTCCGACGCCCACGGCCGTGACCACGTCACCCATGCCGAGCTGGCGATGGACGCAGAGGGCCACTTCACCGCGCTCAAGGTCCACACCGTCGCCAACATGGGCGCCTATCTTTCGACCTTCGCGTCGTTCGTCCCGACTTACGCGTCCGGCACCCTCCTCGCGGGCCAGTACAAGACGCCGGCGATCCACTGCGCGGTCGATGCGGTCTACACCAACACCACACCGGTCGACGCCTATCGCGGCGCGGGGCGGCCCGAGGCGACCTATCTGCTCGAGACGATCGTCGAGACCGCGGCGCGCGAGACCGGGCGCGATCCGGCCGAGCTGCGGCGCATCAACTTCATCCCCAAGGATGCGTTCCCGTACCAGACGCCGGTCGCCCTGATGTACGACATCGGCGACTACCAGGCGCATCTCGACAAGGCGCTCGCGCTCGCCGACTACAAGAACTTCGCCAGCCGGCGGGCGGCCTCGGAGGCCAAGGGCAAGCTGCGCGGGGTCGGCCTGTCCTGCTACATCGAGGCCTGCGGCATCGCGCCGTCGGCGGTGGTCGGCTCGCTCGGCTGCGGCGTCGGCCTCTGGGAGAGCGCAAAGGTCCGTTTCAGCCACACGGGCACGGTCCAGGTCTTCACCGGCACCCACAGCCACGGGCAGGGCCACGAGACGACTTTCGCCCAGGTGGTCGCCGACAAGCTCGGCGTGCCGTTCGCGAGCATCGAGGTGATCCACGGCGATACCGAGAAGACCCCGGTCGGCATGGGCACCTACGGCTCGCGCTCGCTCGCGGTCGGCGGCTCGGCGATCGTCAAGGCGACCGAGAAGCTGATCGAGAAGGGGAAGAAGATCGCCGCCCACCTTCTCGAGGCGTCGGAGGCCGACATCGAGTTCAAGGACGGCAACTTCACCGTGCGTGGCACTGACCGGGTGAAGAGCATCGGCGAGGTGGTGTTCGAGGCTTACGTGCCCTTCCACATCCCGCAGGGCCTGGTCGAGCCGGGGATGGAGGAGAGCGCTTTCTACGACCCGGTCAACTTCACCTATCCGGCCGGCACCTACGTCTGCGAGGTCGAGGTCGACCCGGAGACCGGTGTGGTCACGGTCGACCGGTTCGTCGCGGTCGACGACTTCGGCAAGGTGGTCAACCCGATGATCGTCGAGGGCCAGGTCCACGGCGGTCTCGCCCAGGGCATCGGTCAGGCGTTGTGCGAGAACTGCGTCTATGACGAGTCCGGCCAGCTGCTCTCGGCATCGTACATGGACTATGGCATGCCCAAGGCGGGCGACGTGCCAAGCTTCGAGGTGGCGACCACCGAGACGCCGTGCACGCACAACTCGCTCGGGGTCAAGGGCTGCGGCGAGGCGGGCGCGATCGGCTCGCCGCCCGCGGTGATGAACGCGCTCACCGATGCGATCGGCGTGCGCATCTCGATGCCGGCGACGCCGGAGAAGGTGTGGCGGGCTTTGCGGGACCGCCAGATGCCGCAGGCGGCCGAGTAGGGGAGGCAGGAAGATGTATGCATTCGAGTACCATCGCCCGAGCTCGCTGGCCGAGGTCGCATCGCTGCTGCAGTCGAAGGGCGAGGCCAAGCTGCTGGCGGGCGGCATGACCTACATCCCGACCCTCAAGCAGCGCCTCGCCCAGCCCTCGGATCTGATCGACCTCGCCGGCATCGCCGAGCTCAAGGGTATCCGCGAGGAGGGCGGCCGCCTGGTGCTCGGCGCGATGACCAGGCATGCCGAGGTCGCGGCCTCCGACACGGTGAAGGCGATGATCCCGGCGCTCGCCAGCCTCGCCGCGCATATCGGGGACGCTCAGGTGCGGAACCGCGGCACGATCGGCGGCTCGATCGCCAACAACGATCCCGCCGCCGACTATCCGGCTGCGATCCTTGGCCTCAACGCCACGGTCAAGACCAACAAGCGCGAGATCGGCGCCGACGATTTCTTCACCGGGATGTTCGAGACCGCGCTCGGCGACGACGAGGTGATCACCGCGGTAAGCTTCCCCAAGCCGGACAAGGCGGGCTACGCCAAGTTCCCGAACCCGGCCAGCCGCTACGCGATCGTGGGCGTGATGGTCGCCCGGACCGCCGGCGGCGTGCGGGTCGCGGTGACCGGCGCGGGCCCCTGCGTGTTCCGGCTCGGCGAAGCCGAGCAGGCGCTCGCGGGCAACTTCGCGCCGAACGCCCTTGACGGTCTGAGGGTCAAGCCGGACGGTCTGAACGGCGACATCCACGCCAGCGCGGAGTACCGCGCGCATCTGATCAAGGTTATGGCCAAGCGCGCGGTCCAGGCCGCCAGCTGAGCCAGACCCGAGACGCGCTGCGATCGAAGGGGAGCCGTCCGGCTCCCCTTCCGCTTCGTGACGCGGCGGCCGCGCGGTCCGTCTTGCGTCCGACCTTCAGGGCTTCTAACTAGTATCCGACTAGTCGGAGTCGCCATGACCGAGGTTGGCGCCTTTGAGGCCAAGACGCACCTGTCGCGCCTTCTGGACCAGGTGGCCCGAGGCGAGACGATCATCATCACCCGCCACGGCCGGCCCGTGGCACGGCTCACGCCGGTCGAGGGCTCGAGTCGGGACGATCGCCGCCAGGCCATCGCTGAGTTGAAGGAGCTGCGCAAGGGCCAGAATCTCGGCGGCCTCTCGTTGCGCGAGCTGATCGAGCAAGGACGCCGGTGACGGCGTTCGTACTCGACGCCTCGATCGCGCTCACATGGTGTTTCGCCGACGAGGCCTCGCCAGCCGCGGATGTCGTGCTCGATCGGTTGGCTGACGAGGAGGCTGCAGCGCCTGCGCTTTGGCGGCTCGAAGTGGCGAACGCTCTCGCGATCGCGGAACGAGGCGGCCGGTTGACCGCCGCCGGGCTCGCGCGCTCGGTCGCCTTGCTGCAACGGCTCGCGGTCGCGATCGACGCCGAGGCGCCCGAGCGGGCCTTTCGCGATCTCCTTGACCTGGCCCGCCGCGAGCGGCTCACCGTATACGACGCGGCCTATCTCGAGCTCGCGCTGCGACTTGGCGTGCCGCTGGCGAGCAAGGATAGCAAGCTACGTGAGGCGGCGGCGAGACTCGGGCTCGCGCTGCTCGGCGAGTAGGCGGTGACGCGCGGAGCTGCGACCGCGCAACGACCTCCAGGCGACCGCATGTACGCCATCCTCGACTCGGTCCTGCCGCTGTTCGCGGTGATCTTCCTCGGCTATCTCGCCGGCCGCTCGCGCATCCTGGGCGAGCCCGCGGTCAAGGGGCTGACCACTTTTGTCTTCTACTTCGCGCTGCCGCCGCTCCTGTTCCGGCTGATGGCGAAGAGCGAGGTGGGCCAAGTCGCCGAATGGTCGTTCCTGCTCGCTTATCTTTCCAGCGAGATCCTGATGTTTCTGTTCGGCGCGCTGGTCGCCGGCGCGCTCTTCCGGCTGCGCTTTACCGAGCGCATCATCGAGGGCTTCGGTTGCGCCTTCTCGAACGGGGTGCTGCTCGCTCTGCCGCTGCTGCTCTGGCTGTATGGCGATCGGGGCGGAGTGCCGGCGCTCCTGATCATCACCCTGAACGTGCTGACCTTCAGCCTGGTGACCATGCTGCTCGAGCTGTCGAGCCGCTCGATCGGCGCGGCCGGTCGGCAGGCACTGCTGCGCCACACCACGCGCTCGATCATTGCCAACCCGATCATCATGGCCGCGGCCGGCGGCCTCGCGTACGGCCTGCTCGGGCTGAAGCTGCCCCCGCTGCTCGACCGGACGCTCGGCTTCATCGGTCAGGCCGGCGCGCCTACCGCTCTGTTCGCGCTCGGCGCAGCGCTGAGCCTTCGCCAGATCGCCGGCAGCCTGGCGCCGGCCGGCTTCATGGTGGCGAGCAAGCTCCTGCTGCATCCGCTCCTGGTCTGGATCGCGCTGGTCCACCTGCTGGAGGTCAATCCGCTCTGGGCCAACGCCGGCGTGATCTTCGCGGCGAGTCCGGTCGGCCTGAACGTCTATCTGTTCGCCCAGCACTACGAGGCGGCGGTCGAGACAGCCTCGAGCGCGATCCTGATCTCGACCGGGCTCGCCATGCTCACGACCACCGGCCTGCTGGTGCTCCTGCCGCCGGTTCCGAGCTAGGTCTTCTGTGGCTCGTCCGGCCACCAGTCGCCCGCCACGTCGTCGAAACTCTACGGGCAGGTTTCCGGTAGTGAGTCTGCGGCGGCGTGCTCGCCGTGCGCTCGAAGGTCATCGGCGGCATTCTCCCGGCCATCGCGGTACAGCTCGACCAAGTCCTCCGTCAGCTGCCCGGCCGGCGCGCAGCGCCTCGGCCTGGTCGCGCCCAGACATAGAAGTCGGCTCGGTACAGGTCGCCGGCCGGCGGCTTCAGCTTCGTTGCCACGATGCCAATTCTAGGGTCCGCTCGCACCCATTGTAGCACAGGGTGCTGCGCGATCTAGGACCCCGGCCGGGAAGCGGCTAAGCTACCGGAGTCAGGTGGTGATCGGGGGCGGAGGACATGACGCGGCGCTGGAAATTCTGGGGCTGGGGCTACAAGGGCGATGGGCTGAGCGCGGAGGAGGAGCGCCGGCTGTTCGCGTTCTACGCCGACCGCTTCGGCGGTATCGACCTTGCCCGCGCGGGGCCGCCGCAGGTCGGCGAGATCACGCTGGCCGCACCCCGTTTGCAGCCGCCCGCGGCGCTCGCGCAGATCTGCTCGAGCGAGCCCTACGAGCGGCTCCTGCACACCTACGGCAAGTCGTTCCCCGATGCCGTCCGGATCTTCGCGCGTGACTTCAACAATGCTCCCGATGTTATTGCCGGACCGAAAAATGAGGCCCAGGTCATCGCCGTGCTCGATTGGGCCGACGAGGCCCGCGCCGCGGTGATCCCCTTCGGCGGCGGCTCGAGCGTGGTCGGCGGCGTCGAGCCCGCGGTCGGTGACGACTTCGCCGGCGCGATCAGCCTCGATCTCAAAGGTCTCGATCAGGTGCTCGAGGTCGACCGCGCGAGCCGCGCCGCGCGCATCCAGGCCGGCATTCTGGGGCCCGCCCTCGAGGGGGCGCTCAAGGCGCACGAGCTGACATTGCGCCATTTCCCGCAAAGCTTCGAGTTCTCGACCTTGGGCGGCTGGATCGCGACCCGCGCGGGCGGCCATTTCGCGACCCTCTACACCCACATCGACGACTTCGTCGAAAGCCTGCGCGTGGTGACGCCCGCGGGCGTGCTCGAAACCCGCCGCCTGCCCGGCTCGGGCGCCGGGCCAAGTCCCGATCGGCTGTTCATCGGCTCCGAAGGCGCGCTCGGCGTGATCACCGAGGCCTGGCTGCGCCTGCAGGATCGACCGACGCATCGGGCGGGCGCCGCGCTCGCATTCGACGACTTCGGGGCCGGTGTGCGCGCGGTCCGCGCGGTCGCGCAGGCCGGGCTGTATCCGTCCAATCTGCGCCTCGTCGATGCCAGCGAGTGCCAGGCCAACGGGGTCAACGACGGCAGCTACGCGCTGCTCGTGCTGGCGTTCGAGTCGGCCGATCATCCGCTCGATGCCTGGCAGGCGCGCGCGCTCGAGCTGGCCCGGGACCACGGCGGGCGGCTGCTGCCGGCGATGGGGCCCGCGCAGGCCTGGCGGACCGCCTTCATCCGCATGCCCTACCAACGCGAGCTGCTCGTGCCGGCCGGGATCATCTGCGACACCTTCGAGACGGCGATCACCTGGGACCGCTTCGAGGCCTTCCATCAGCGGGTCAGCTCGGCGACCGCAGACGCGATCCGCGCGGCAACCGGCCGGCCGGGTCTGGTGACCTGCCGGTTCACCCATGTCTATCCGGACGGGCCGGCGCCCTATTTCACGTTTCATGCCGCGGGCCGGCGCGATGCCCTGATGGAGCCGTGGCGGCACATCAAGCGCGCCGCTGCCGATGCGATCATCGAGGGCGGCGGCACGATCACCCACCACCACGCCGTGGGCCGCGATCACATGCCCTGGTATCAGCGCCAGCGGCCGGCCCTGTTCGGCGCGGCCCTCGCCGCGGCCAAGGCTGCCCTGGACCCGGCTGGCATTCTCAATCCCGGGGTGCTGGTGCCCGGTTGATCCCGATCGATTTGAATGGCGCCGCAACTTGCCGGGGGGAAGGAGAGCACGATGCCCGAGAGCGTCATGTACCACGACGGCGCGCGGCGGTTGCAGGACCGCTTCGACACGCGCCGGATCGCCGATCGCCTCGAGCAGGTCACGGTGCACACGACCTTCACCGCGGAGGATCGCGCGTTCATCGAGCAATGCCCGATGTTCTTCCTGGCAACCGCCGATGCCGACGGTCGGCCCGACTGCTCGTACAAAGGCGGCGAGCCGGGCTTCGTGCGGGTCGCCGACGAGCTGACCCTCGCCTTTCCCAACTACGACGGCAACGGCATGTACCGGAGCCTCGGCAATGTCCTGGTCAACCCGCAGGTCGGCATGCTGTTCATCGACTTCGAGCGCGGCAAGCGCATGCGCGTCAACGGGCGCGCGCGCCTGATCGAGGACGACCCGCTGCTCAGTGAATACCCTGGCGCGCAGCTGATCGTCCGGGTTCTTGCCGAGCGGATCTTCCCTAACTGCCCGCGCTACATCCACAAGATGCAGATGGTCGAGCGCTCGGTCTACACGCCGCGCCCGGGCCACACGCCGCCCGTGCCAGGCTGGAAAAAGAACGACGCCTTTCGCGACGCTCTGCCCAGCCCCTGACCTCCTGGCCCCATGCCGTGGCATCCGAACGCATCGTGACGGGCGCAGAGCTGCGACCGCCCGCCACCCGATCACCGTCACCGGACGTCGCGTCCGGGCGGCCGGCGAGCGGCTACCTCCAGGGCGTCCTGCTGGTGGCACTCGCCGGCGTATGCTGGAGTACGGGCGGCATCCTGGTGCGCTCGATCGAAGCGGCCGACGCCTGGCAGATCATCTTCTATCGCTCGCTCGCGCTCGCGCTGAGCCTGCTCCTGATCGTCGCCATCCGCCATCGCGGCCGGATCGCCCATGCCTTCGCCAAGGCCGGCTGGATCGGCGTGCTCGCGGGCACATGCCTCTCGGGTGGCTTCATCGGCTACGTGCTGTCCCTCTATCACACCAGCGTCGCCAACGCTGTGTTCATGCTCGCCACGGCGCCGTTCTTCTCGGCGATCCTCGGGCGCTGGTTCCTTGGCGAGCGGGTGCTGCGGGCGACCTGGCTCGCCATGGCGCTGGCGCTGCTTGGCGTCGCCGTGATGCTCGAAGGCAGCGTGCTGATCGGGACGATCGCCGGCAGCCTCCTCGCGCTCGGGTCGAGCCTCTCGTTTGCCGGCTATAACGTGCTGCTGCGCCGGGGCCGGGCCAACGACATGATGCCGTGCGTGGTAATCGCCGGACTGATCGCCGCCCTGATCGCCACGCCCGTGGTCGCCGCCGGCTCGGCCAACGCGGGTTCCTATGGCGCTTTCGTTCTCAGCGCGCGCGACCTCGCGCTCTGTCTGACCATGGGCGCGCTCCAGGTGGGCATGGGCCTCACGCTCTTCACCCT
>JBKPDM010000450.1:0-8200 GCA_046727895.1 Pseudomonadota bacterium
AACCCGGTGATCCGCGCCTTCTACCAGCGCCTCCGAGCCAGCGGTAAAGCGCCCAAGCTGGCGCTGACCGCCGCCATGCGCAAGCTCCTGGTGATCCTCAACGCCATGCTGCGTGACGGCACCCGCTGGAACCCCGACCACATCGCCGCAACAAATCCCTAGACAGTCGCAGACACCTGATCACCGGCTGCGTTCGGCCCGCCGCACGATCGCCAGGGCGGCCAGACCCAGGACCGCAAAGCCGCCGACCAGCGGCAGCACCGTGCCGTTGTAGCTGCGCCCGATCAGAGTGCCGAGCAGGAGCGAGATGAAGGTGGTGAGCGAGCCCACGACCGACGCCGCGACGCCTGCGATGTGGCCGAGCGGCTCCATGGCGAGCGCGTTGAAGTTGCCGAACAGGATGCCGAGGCAGAAGAAAGCGGCCATGAGATAGGCCATCAGAGCCCAGAGCGGCGGATGACCCGCCGTCGCGAGAGCGATCGCGAAGAAGCCGACGGAAAGGGTACCAAGCCCGACCACGGCCACGCCCGACAATAGCCGCATGCCGTAGCGCATCACCAGGCGGGAGTTGCACCAGGAGGCGAGCCCGATCGCCAGCGCCAGCGAGCCGAAATAGAGCGGAAAGCGCTCGCCCAGGCCATACTGGCCCTGGAAAATCTGCGCCGCCGAGGTGAGATAGCCTACCAACGCGCCGAAGATCAGGCCGGCCGCCATGGTGTAACGGACGGCGACCGGGTGGAGGCAGACCTCGCGGGCGGCGCTCGCGATCCGGTGCAGCGAAAATGACGCCCGGCGCGCGGCAGACAACGTCTCCGGTTGCCGGATCGCGAACCAGACCACGGCGATCGAGGCCACCGCCAGGAAGGCACCGAAGATCGCGCGCCAGCTCGCGACCATCAGGATCAGCTGGCCGATCCCCGGCGCCAGCGCCGGAACCAGGATGAAGACCGCCATCACCGATGACATGATCCGCGCCATGGCGCGACCCTCGTACTGATCACGCACCATGGCGATGGTGACGATGCGGGGTCCGGCGGCGCCGATCCCCTGCAGGAAGCGCCCGATCAGCATCACCGGAAAGCTGGTCGAGAGCGCGGACAGGAGACAGCCGACGATGAACAGGCCGAATCCGAGGTAGATCATGGGCTTGCGGCCGAAGCTGTCGGAGAGCGGCCCGTAGATCATCTGGGCGCACGCCAGACCGAGAAACAGCGCCGAGAGGATCAGCTGGGCGTCGTTGGCGCGCCGCGCGCCGAGCTCGGCGCCGATCGTAGCCAGTGCCGGCAGCATCGTATCGATCGACAGCGCGACCAGCGAGATCATCAGTGCGACCAGCGCAACGAACTCGCCGTGGCGTGGCCCGGGGGCGCTCACTCGCGCGGTCAACGCCTCATCACCCGATTTCGGCTCCGTCATAGGATCGACATAGCCGACCTTGGCGATGGCGGCACGGCCAAAGCTGTCGCCCGATCCTGCGCCCGGGGTCGGCATGAGGTGCTGGAACTCCCGCGCCGGCGCGGGCATAAAGGGTGCAACCGACGAAGGAGTCGCTCGCCATGGAGCCGTTCAGAACGCTCACCGGAATCGCGGCGCCGCTGCCGATGGTCCACGTCGACACCGACAAGATCATCCCGGCGCGCCATCTCAAGACGATCAAGCGCACCGGATTAGGCGCCGCGCTGTTCGAGTCCCTGCGCTATCAGGAGGATGGCAGCGAGCATCCCCACTTCGTGCTCAACAAGCACCCCCATCGCGATGCCAAAATCCTGATCGTGGGCGAGAACTTCGGCTGCGGCAGCTCGCGCGAGCATGCCCCCTGGGCGCTCCTCGACTTCGGCATCCGCTGCGTGATCGCGCCCTCGTTCGCCGACATCTTCTTCAACAACTGCTTCAAGAACGGCATTCTGCCCATTGTTCTGCCACAGGAGCAGGTCGATATCCTCACCCAGGAGGCGAGCGAGGCCAAGGACCCGACCTTCACCATCGATCTCGACAAGCAGGAGATCCGACGACCCACGGGCAACGAGGTGTTCCGCTTCGAGATCGATCCGTTCGCCAAGCATTGCCTGCTGCACGGCCTCGACGACGTCGGCCTCACGATGAAGAAGGTGAAGCGGATCGACGACTTCGAGGCGCGCCAGCGGGCGCAGCTGCCCTGGCTCTATCGCGGGGCCGCCTGATGGCGATGCTGCGCAACGACCCTGTGCCGCTCGGTAGCGTGCTGCTGCTGCCGGGCGATGGCATCGGCCCCGAGGTCATGCGGGAGGTCCGCCGGATCATGGACTGGTTCGCGCGGCGCCAGGGCCTCGAGTTCGAGCTCGCGGAGGATCTGGTCGGCGGCATCTCCTACGACCGGCACGGAACGCCGCTTGCCGATGCGGTCCTCGAGCGGGCGCTCGCCACCGACGCGGTGCTGTTCGGCGCGGTCGGGGGGCCGAAGTACGACGCCCTGCCGTTCGAGCAGAAGCCTGAGCGCGGTCTGCTCCGTCTGCGCAAAGAGCTCGGCCTGTTCGCGAACCTGAGGCCCGCCAAGGTCTTCGACGCGCTGGTCGACGGCTCCTCGCTGAAGCCCGAGCTGGTGCGCGGCCTCGACATCATGATCCTGCGCGAGCTGACCGGCGGCATCTACTTCGGCGAGCCGCGCGGCATTGAGACCCTGCCCGATGGCCAGCGCCGTGGCATCAACACCCAGGTCTATACGACCGACGAGATCGTGCGGCTCGCGCGGGTCGGCTTCGAGCTCGCAAGGAAACGCCAGAACCGGGTCTGCTCGGTCGAGAAGGCGAACGTCATGGAGTCGGGCGTCCTCTGGCGCGAGGAGGTGCAGAAGCTGCACGATGCCGAGTACCGAGACGTCGAGCTCAGCCACATGTACGCCGACAACTGCGCCATGCAGCTGGTCCGCGAGCCCAAGCAGTTCGACGTAATCGTGACCGACAACCTGTTCGGCGACCTGCTCTCCGACTGCGCCGCGATGCTGACCGGCTCGCTCGGCATGCTGCCCTCGGCCTCCCTCGGCGCGCCGGGCGCGGACGGCAAGCGCAAGGCGCTCTACGAGCCGGTTCACGGCTCGGCGCCGGACATCGCGGGGAAGGGTCTCGCCAACCCGATCGCCATGCTCCAAAGCTTCTCGATGATGCTCCGCTACTCCTTCGACCGGGACGCGGCGGCCGACCTGCTCGACGGCGCGATCGCCCGGGTCCTGGCGGGCGGCCTGCGCACCGCCGACATCATGCAGCCCGGCATGGCCAAGGTCTCGACCTCGACCATGGGCGAGTCGATCGTCCGTGAGCTCGACAAGGCGGCGGCCTGAGCGGTCCGGACCCAGCCCGGAGCCAACTCGAAGGCCCGGCCACGAGCAGCGCTGCGCTGATCGATCGCCTCCGGGCGGCGCGCCGGGACCCGCGCCTGGCCGTGCTCGAGGGTTTCCACGCGCTCAAGCACGCGCTCCGCTTCGGCGCCGACGTCGAGGAAGCGTATGCCTTTGATCCGCAAGAGCTCCTGACGCTCGCCACCCACCTCGCGCCCGATATCGCACTCCGTCTCCGCGAGCTCGTCCATCCCATCGGCCCTTCCCTGTTCGAGCAACTGGAACCGGGGCCGCCCGGAACCGGTGTGATCGCGCTCGCCCGTCGACCGCAGTTCGACCTCCAAGAGGTGTTGCGACGGCCAGGCACGGCGCCGGTCGTTCTCCTGGAGCAGCCCGCCCACCTCGGCAACCTGGGTGCGGTCGTCCGCGTCGCCGCGGCCGCCGGCGCCGGGGCTGTGCTCACGACCGGCCGGCAGGACCCCTGGCACCCGGCGGCGCTGCGCGGCTCGGCCGGGCTGCACTTCGCCCTGCCGGTCGCGCGGATCGAGACGTTGCCCGAAGACGATCGTCCCCTGATCGCGGTCCATCCGGCGGGCCAGCCCATTCGCCCGGGCACGATCGCGGGCGACGCCGTCTACGCTTTCGGCTCGGAGCGGCGGGGTCTCAGCGACGCATTGCTCGAGCGCGCCAAGCGGCGGATCGCCATTCCGATGTGCGCGGGCGTCTCCAGCCTCAACCTCGCGACCGCGGTCGCGGTCGTCCTTTACGCCTGGCGGTTTGGGCCGAGCGGTCCCCCTGGGGGATGACCCCGGTCCCGCCGTCCAGGCCCCGGCTCAGCCGTCGCGCCTGAGGTAGCCGTCGACGAAGCGGATGGCGTCGGCGCCGATGAAGCCGCGGACCCGGTCGAGCTCCGCCTCGAGCAGCCGCCCGCGCGCTCGCGTCAGGCGCCGGCCCGGTTCCAGCCAGAGCGCGCTCACGACGAGCTCGCTCGCCTCCCGCTCGGCCTTCATGTCCACCCGGCCAACCAGGCAATCGCCTTCGAGCAGGGGAAAGACGTAGTAGCCGTACTGTCGCCGCTTGGCCGGCACGAACACCTCGATCCGGTAGTCGAAGCCGAACAGCCGGGCGAGGCGCTGGCGGTCGCGCAGCAGCGGATCGAACGGGTTCAGGACGCGAAGCCGCTTCTGCGGCTCCGGCAGGTCCTGGAGCAGCTCATCGATGTCCGGACGCGCGATGAGCTTGCGGGGCGGGGCGCCGTTCGCCGCCTCGAGGGTCGCCGGTGCGCATGCAGCGCCGAGGTTGCGCCCGCACCAGGCCTTGGCCTCCTCGATCGAGATCAGGCCGAAGAAGCGTGCGATCTCGGCGGGCGTGGCGAAACCGAGGCGCTCGAGCGCGGCCCGGCAGGCCCAGTCGATCAGCTCGGCCTCGTCCGGCTGCTGCCCCAGCACCTCCTCCGGGATCACCCGCTCGGGCAGATCGTAGACCTTCTGAAAGCCATCCCGCCGCGCAATCGCCAGTCGGCCGGTGCGCCAGAGATACTCGAGCGCTGTCTTGCCGGCGTGCCAGTCCCACCAGCCGGCGGCCGGCCGCACCCGCTCGACCTCAAGATCGCGCGCCCGGATCGCCCCCTCGGCCCGGATGAGGTCGAGAAGCCGCTCCAGCTCGAGCGTGAAACCGTCGCCGAACCAGCGCCTGAATCTCGCCTCGACCATCGCCTGCTCGCGGGCGAAGCGAAGGCGCCAATAGGGGTAGAAGCGGATCGGCAGCAGGCTCGCGATCCGATCGGTCCAGTGCTCGAACAGGAGCACCTCGTCCTCCTGCGCCTGGCGGAGCAGCTCCGGCCGGTAGCCAGGGTCGCGCGTGAACAGGATCATGTGGTGGGCGCGCGCGACCGTGTTGATGCTGTCGACCTGGAGGAAGCCGAGCCGCTCGATCAGGCGGGCGACGCCGTCGACCGAGGACCGGCGGCCCCGCATAGGCCTGGAAGGCCCCGGTTAGGCCAGTCCCTGCAAACCGAGGACGAGGCGTCTTGACTGCTCAGCCCCCAATCGGATGGTCATTCCCAAAGCGTAGCCTCGATCATGTCGCGTTTCATCCTTCGAGCGGCGTGACGTTCGGCCTTGACGGGCGACGCCCGATCGCCAACCTTGCGCCGACACCCTGAGCGGGGACCAGTGGACATGGGCTACAAGGTGGCGGTGGTCGGCGCGACCGGCGCGGTCGGCGGCGAGATGCTGAACATTCTGGCCGAGCGCGATTTTCCGGTCGACGAGGTGGTGGCGCTCGCCTCGCGGGCTTCGGCCGGCAAGGAGGTGAGCTTTGGCGACAAGGACATCCTCAAGGTCCGCCCGCTCGAGGGCTTCGACTTCGAGGGCACCGACCTTGGCCTGTTCTCGCCCGGCGCCGCCGTCTCGAAGATCCAGGCTCCTCGCGCCGCGGCGGCCGGCTGCATCGTGATCGACAACACCTCGCAGTTCCGCATGGATGCGGATGTGCCGCTGATCGTGCCCGAGGTCAATCGGGAGGCGCTCGAGGGCTTTCGCGAGCGCAACATCATCGCCAATCCGAACTGCTCGACCATCCAGATGGTCATGGCGCTGAAGCCGCTGCACGACCTGGCACTGGTCCGCCGCGTCGTGGTCGCGACCTACCAGTCGGTCTCGGGCGCCGGGCGCGAGGCGATGGACGAGCTGTTCGACCAGACCAAGGGCATCTACGAGACCCGCACGCCCGAGCCCAAGCACTTCCCCAAGCAGATCGCCTTCAACCTGATCCCCCAGATCGACGTCTTCCTCGACGACGGCTCATCGAAGGAAGAGTGGAAGATGGCGGTCGAGACCAAGAAGATCCTCGACCCCGCGATCGAGGTCGCGGCGACCTGCGTGCGCTGCCCGGTGTTCGTCGGCCACGCGCTCGCGCTGAACGTCGAGTTCGAGCACGCGATCAGCGTCGAGGACGCGCGCGGTGCTCTGTTCGAATTCGAGGGCGTGCTGCTGGTCGACGATCCGGCGAACGGCGAGTACGTGACCCCGGTCGAGTGCGTGGGCGAGTACGCGGTCTTCGTCTCGCGCGTACGCCGCGACCCGACGCTGCCGCACGGCTTGCAGATGTGGGTCGTCGCCGACAACCTGCGCAAGGGTGCTGCCCTCAACGCCGTCCAGATCGCCGAGGCGCTGGTCGAAGAGGGACACCTGTAACCCCGGCGCACCCGGCGCCGACCGGTGCTGTGCGTCGGAGGAAGTCCAGACCGCCAGCGCCGACCGATGCCGCGCGTCGGGTGAAGTCCGCCGGCGCCTCCTCTCTCTTCTCGCCCGGAGTGTCCCCGCTACCGCGGTGCGCATTGCCCAGTTGTCGCGGTGCATGACCGCTTTCGTTCTCGACCAGAGCGCGCCGGCGTCGCGGTTGACGCCCATTTGCTCTTCGCCCCCGACCTAAGAGCGAAGGCTCGGCGCGATCACGGGTTCGTGGCGATTTCCCATCCGGTCTCGACCGGAGCCGCCCTCCTGTTTCCGCCATCCCCTGCCGCCGGTGGCGGGCTTTGGCCCGCGGGCGGCGCGGGCACGGATTCCCAGGGTCGCATGGACCATCGGAGACCGGCAGAGTAGCGATCAGTGGTTGACGAAAGGTTAAGACGCCTGCCCGTCGCGGTGGGGAGCGGCGACCGAGGCGGCCAAGGTCTTGTATTTATTCCTATGATCGGCTAGACTGAAACGTTTCGGGCGCGCGCCCGCGCCCGTGCCGGCCCCAAGCCAGCCCGAGGAGATCCGCCATGTCCAGCCACCACGCCGGCCCGTCCCGCGCCGCCGTTGCGACCACCAGCACCCGCGCGGCGGCGAGCCGCGCCAATGGGGCCAAGTCGCGCGGGCCGCAGACCGCCGAGGGCAAGGCACGCTCGGCGCAAAACGCCCTGAAGCACGGCCTCTCGGCCAGGAAGCACGTCCTGCTGCCGGACGACAGCCGCGCCGAGTTCAAAGCGCTCGAGGGCGCGCTGCTCGAGGAGCTTCGCCCCGAGGGCGCGCTCCAGACCCTGCTCGTCCATCGGCTGGTCGCCGCGGCCTGGCGGCTCGCCCGCGCCGATCGGCTCGAGTTCGGGCTGCTCACGGGCGACGGCGCGCTCGAGAGCCCCGGCCGCGTGCTGGTCGGGGACAGCCGCGCGGCGGGCGTGTTCGCGACCCTGGTGCGCTACCGGGGCGGTGCCCAGGCCGAGTTCTTCCGCACCCTGAATGTGCTGCGGGCGCTTCAGGCCGAGGCCGCCCAAGCGGCCGCAGGCGCCGCGGCCGGCGCCGCGCCGGATGACGCACCAAATGACGCGGAATTGCGCCCAACCCCGCCGGAAAGCGACGCGAATGACGCACGAAACGAACCCGATGCGCCCGCCGTCGGTCAGCAATGCGCCACAAAGGCGACACGCAACGAACCCGAGCGCCCGGCGCGGGCTTCGGCCGGTCTCCTCGGCCAGTTCTCGCCCGCCGGCTCGCTCTGGGGACACGGAGGATCGCGCGGTGCATCGGAGCCGGAGAGGGTTCCGACAAATCGTTGAGGAAGGGTCAGCCGGGCCGCGCTGGCTCATGTCCCCTCGCCTGGTCGGCGTATTAACCTTTCGTCAACCATCGATCGCCACTCTGTCGATGCTCATTCACTGGTCCATACGATCCTGGGAATCCGTGCCCGCGCTGCCCGGCAGCCGAAGCCGGCAAGGGGCGGCGGCGGGTGGCGGGACGGGAGGCTCCGGTCGGGAATTCGCCGTGAACTAGTACTCACTGGCGTAAGTCAGTGATCCTTGCGGCGAGCCCTTTGGGATGGATCGTGGCTTGGCGCCACCGGAAGGGTGTGGCGCTGGCGTTGTAGGCTTCGATGAAGGCGTCGATGGCGGCGCGCAGCTGCGCGACC
>JBKPDM010000451.1:0-5946 GCA_046727895.1 Pseudomonadota bacterium
ATCGCCCCTCGGTGGCACGAATTGTCAAGACTGACGGGTGCCTCCGCGTTATGGAGACGACTTGGCTGGCATGGGGGAGGGAGCTCAATGAAGGGTGCGATCAACAGAAGTGGGTTTGCGCTGTCGTTGGGCCTCATCGCCAGCGTGGCGGCGGCGCCTGCGGTTCTGGCGCAAACCACCGGCACGCCGGGCGCGCCCGGCGCGACGACCACCATCGACGGCAGATACCTGCCCCCGCCGCCGCAGCCATTCGGGGGCGAGATCAGCCCCAACGCCGCCCAGTCGACGCCGTACTGGCCGGAGCTCGTCGTGCCGCCCAAGGGTGCCCCGAACATCCTGCTGATCATGACCGACGACGTTGGCTTCGGCGCGCCCTCGACGTTCGGCGGCGTGATCCCGACGCCGACCCTGGATCGGGTCGCGAGCATGGGCCTGCGCTACACGCGGTTCCACACCACGGCGCTCTGCTCGCCGACGCGGGCCGCGCTTCTCACCGGCCGCAACCATCACTCGGTCGCCACCGGCGTGGTCGTCGATCAGGCGACCGGGTATCCGGCTACGACAGCGTCATCAAGCGTGACACCGTCGCGATCGGCGAGATCCTGCGGCTGAGCGGCTACGACACCTCGTGGTACGGCAAGGACCACAACGTGCCGCAGTGGGTGACGAGCCAGGCCGGCCCCTTCACCGACTGGCCGACCGGGCCGATCAAGGGCTTCGACTACTACTACGGTTTCATCGGCGACGACACCAGCCAGTGGCAGCCGAACAACCTGTTCCGCAACACCACGCCGATCGAGCCCTATCTCGGCCATCCCGGCTGGAACCTGATCACCGCCATGGCCGACGAGGCGATCGCGCGGATCAGGATGCTGAACGAGGTCCAGCCAGAGCGGCCGTTCATGATCTACTACGCGCCGGGCGGCACCCACGCGCCGCACCATCCGACCAAGGAGTGGGTGGACCGGATCAGCGCCATGCACCTGTTCGACGACGGCTGGAACAAGCTGCGCGAGACGATCTTCGCGAACCAGAAGAGGCTCGGCGTGGTCCCTGAGGACGCCAAGCTCACCGCCTGGCCAAAAGACCTGCCGCAGTGGGACACGCTCTCACCCGAGGCGAAGAAGCTCTTCATCCGTCAGGCCGACGTCTATGCCGCGTACCTCGCGTATACCGACCACGAGATCGGCCGGGTCGTCGACGAGGTTGAGCGGGAGGGCAAGCTCGACAACACGCTGATCATCTACATCAGCGGCGACAACGGCGCGAGCCCCGAAGGCACGCTCAATGGTCTCTACAGCGAGTTTGCCATTTTGAATGGCATCCACCCGACGGTGGCCGAGAACATGAAGTTCTACGACGCGTGGGGCACCGACCAGACCTATCCGCACTATGCGGTGCCGTGGGCCTGGGCCTTGGACACGCCGTATCAGTGGACCAAGGAGGTGGCCTCTCACTTCGGCGGCACCCGCAACGGCATGGTCATGGCCTGGCCCGCGCGCATCAAGGACAAGGGCGGCATCCGAACCCAGTTCCACCACGTCATCGACATCCTGCCCACGATCCTCGAGGCGGCCGGCCTCCCGCAGCCGGTTTCCGTGAACGGCATCACCCAGAAGCCGATCGAGGGCGTCAGCATGGCGTACACGTGGGACAAGGCCGATGCCCCCGGCCGACGGTTGACTCAGTACTTCGAGATGTTTGGTTCCCGCGCGATCTACCACGACGAATGGATCGCCTCGGCGCCGCCCGTCGTCGCGCCCTGGGCCGCCCTCTCGGTCAGCAAGCCACCGCCCGCGGACGTCATGAACGGCTTCCCATGGGAGCTGTACAACCTCAACGACGACTGGACTCAGGCCACCGATCTTGCCGCCAAGATGCCGGACAAGCTGCGCGACATGCAGCAGCTGTTCATCATGCAGGCGGAGAAATATCACGTCTTCCCGCTCGACGACTCAACCCTGCCTCGGTTCATCGGGGTGAAGCCGAGCTATACCGAAGGACGGACCGTGTTTGACTACACCGGCGAGCTGACCAACGTGCCGTTCCCCGGGGTCGCCGGGGCGCCGAAACTGCTCAACAGGTCGTACACGATCACGGCTGACGTCGAGATCCCTCAGGGCGGCGCCGAGGGCATGCTGGTCACCGACGGCGGCCGATTTGCCGGCTACGGCTTCTACCTGCTGAAGGGCGTGCCGATCTTCACCTGGAATCTGATCCAGCTCGAACGGGTGAAGTGGCAGGGCAAGGAGGCGCTCGCGCCGGGCAAGCACACCCTTGAGTTCGACTGGAGGTTCGATGGACCGGGCCTGGGCAAGGGCGGTACCGGTACGTTGAAAGTGGATGGTCAGGTCGTCGACACCAGGCCCATGGCCAGGAGCCTGCCGGTCGGCATCGGCTGGGTCGAGACGTTCAATGTCGGCGTCGACACCGGCACGGCCGTGGACGACGACTACCAGGTGCCGTTCCCCTTCACCGGCAAGATCGACAAGCTGACGATGAAACTCGGTCCGGAAGAGCTGACCCCCGAGGAACGGGAGTTCATCTTCGGGACCTACCGCGCCAGACAATAGGCACTGTCGGCGCCGCCCCGGACGGCGGGCAGCCCATCCCAGGCTGTCTATCCTCGCGGGGCGCCGCCCTGCCTGCTTCAGAGAGATCGAGAAGACGTTGCGGGGCAAGGCAAGAGGACGATATTGACGCGTCTGTCAGCATCGGCGATGGGGGCCTGCGAAGTCTGATTCGGGTCACGACCGGCCTCTCGATAAGTCCGGCAGCGGGGATGCGCGCCAGGTAGATCCGTCGGATTTCGAGCACTACATTCGTCGCGTGCTTCGACTCGCAAGCTACAACATCCACCGGGCGGTCGGCACCGACGGCAGGCAGGACATCGGGCGGATCGCGGCGGTGATCGAGGAGATTGCGCCCGATCTGATCGGGCTCCAGGAGGTCGAATCGCGCGGCTCGCTTTGATCAACCTCGTGGCCGGCGCGAGCGCGCTCGGCTGGCGCGACTTTGCGCTCGGCATCCTGCTCGGCATGGGTCCGGGCATTGTGCTCATGACCCTGGTTGGCGATCGGCTCGGCGCCTGGCTGCGCAAGCCGGACGCCCTGAGTTTCGCCCTGCTGACGGCGGCGGCGCTTCTCGCCCTGACCGGCGCCTGGCTGCTGCAGCGCTGGCGTCGGCGCGAGCGCGAGAGCTAGCTAGCTAGTGGTCGAGATCCAACGCAAGGTACCTGATGCACGCGGCTTCGGAGATGGGCGCCGGAGTTCGGCTTCTAGCCAGACAGCGACTATCACGCACCCGTCGTCGAACGGGCCCGATTGCTAAAGTCGGTCGGCAATCTCGTGCGCCAGGATGTTCAGCAGCGCCTCCTCATCGAACGGCTTCGCAACAACAGGAGCGCCGTGGTATGCAGCGGAAAGCCCGCTGTCCGCATAGCCGGTCAGAACAATGAAGGGTATGCCATGCTGGCGGAGCATATCTGCTACCGCCTCGCTCCGGGAGCCGGAGAGATTCACGTCGAGAATAGCTGCATCGAGCGGCTCAGAGCGAGCAAGCGCCAAAGCATTCTCAGGACCGGGCACCGGGCCGGAAACCGAACATCCCTGCTCCACGAGAAGGCTTTCGATTTGCCCGGCGATCAGCGGCTCGTCCTCAACGACGAGGATACGCCGGCCGGAAAGGGATACTGCGAGGTCACGAGCGTTTAGAGCCGAAGTGCGCTGATCCTCGCGCTGCGAGACCGCGCTTCCCCCCGCCAATTGTTCAGAGGGGACCAGAATGCTCACGAGGAGGCCCTGTGGTCGCCAGTCGAAGGTGACACGCCCGTCGAGCTGGTGCTCGATGCTGGAGGCGATGATCTTCGTGCCGAAGCCATGGCGCTCGGGCGGGCCCGCAATCGGCGGTACCCCTGCCTCGTCCCAAAAGAGGAGCAACCCCTTCTCGGTCAATTGCCAAGTGACTGAAATCCGCCCATCCGAGCTGGATAGCGCGCCATGCTTCACGGCGTTCGTCGTCAGTTCGTGGATCGCCATGGCCAACGACTGAGCAGCCGCCGGGCGCAAGCTAACGGGCGGCCCAACCGCCTCGACATGCGAGCCATGGGAAGCCCACCCTTCATTCGCATGGTAGGGCGCCAGCTCGGCGTCGACGATCTGAGCCACGCTGGCGCCTTGCCAGCGGCTCGCAGCGATGAGGCTGTGGCTGCGCGCAAGGGCCAGGATGCGACCGCTCACAGTGTCAATGTAGCTCTCAATGTTCGCAGCTCGGGTCCGTCGCAGGATCGACTGCACGACAGCCAAGAGGTTCTTGGCGCGATGATCGACCTCAGCCGAAAGAAGCCGTTGCTGTTCCTCGCTCGCTCGCAGCTCCGCGGTCTGTGCCAACAGCGTCTCGCCGAGCTTTCGATAGCGTGCGATGGCGAACCTCAGCGCGCCGATGAGAAGCACGTCGGCGTTAGCAACGACGATGAAGAAGGCAAGGGTGACGAACACGTGCGAACTCGCGACGCTAATCTGTCCCGACGGCGGCAGAATAAAGATCCACGCCCCGGCAGAGCATAATGCCACACTCAAGAAACCGGCCCGGATTCCGCTAACAAATGTTGTGATGATGACGGCAGGGAAGAAGGTGATATACTGAATTCCTTCAACGAATGGATCAATTGCCAGCCTGACCAGGGTTGCACACGCCGCCATCCCGATCGCGAGGCTATAGGCTCCAACGCTGCCTGGCCGGAGGGCGGGTATCTCTACATAGAGCCTTTCCAACCGGTGCATGAGGGACCTGTGCGGCCAATCTTGGCTCGCCTTGAGAGCCGATTGCAGCGAAGTCGCTAGCTATCATGAAGAGTGGCGCGCGACAACGGCGGAGGACTTCGGGCTTGCGCCATCCGGAGAACGAACTTCCGCGCGCCTTGCGTCGGGCGCTTGGCAAAATGGCGTTCGCTCAGGACTCTTTTTCTTCAGCCGACGACACCACTCCGATGTCTTCTTTGGGACCGGCCGCTCGATAAGTCCGGCAGCGGGGGTGCGGGCCGGGTAGATCCGTCAGATTTCGAGCACTAGATTCGTCGCGTGCTTCGACTGGCGAGCTACAACATCCACGCGGCCGTCGGCACCGACGGCAGGCAGGACATCGGGCGGATCGCCGCCGTGATCGAGGAGATCTCGCCCGACCTGATCGGGCTCCAGGAGGTCGAATCGCGCGGCTCGCGCGCCCGCGCCGATCAGGCCGAGCGGCTCGCGGCCAGGCTCGGCATGACCTGCGTCGAGGGGCCGATGCTGCTCGAGGGCAGCGGCTGGTTTGGCAATGCCATACTGAGCCGGCTGCCCGTGGAGGACGTCCAGCAGTGGCGCTTCGCCGATCACAGCCGCGAGCCCCGGGGCGCCATCGCCGTGCTGGTGCGGGATCCGGGCGGCGTGTGCTGGCAGATCGTCAACACCCATCTCGATCTGCGCGCCCGCTATCGTCTGCGTCAGGCGAAAACGCTGCGCCATCTCCTGGCTCCGATGCGCCCCGCCGCCCGCGCGCTGCTCGGCGATCTGAACGAGTGGCGCCCCCGGGGGCCGACGCTCACGCGGCTGCGCCAGTTGGGCGCGGTACCGCGCGCGCCAGGCACGTTTCCGAGCTGGTGGCCGGTCTTCCCGCTCGACCGCATGGTGCTCAAAGGCTGCCGGCCGCAGAGTTCGCTGCGGCGCCATCTGACCCGCTTGAGCCGGCGCGCCTCCGACCACCTGCCGATCGTCGCCGACCTCGTGGCGGAGACCGAAGCCGGCTCGATCGATCAGTCCGACGGCTCCGCGAGCCCAGCCCTGGTGGGCAGCAGCCGGCGCGGACGGCGCCCCTTCAGCGCCTGACCGACCAGCAGCGGTAGCAGACTGCCGAGCGCCACCAGCGCCCAGCCCTGCGGCCCGGGTTCGACGGTGCTCAGCACCCGGGCGA
>JBKPDM010000452.1:0-8146 GCA_046727895.1 Pseudomonadota bacterium
CTCTTGCCGAACAGTGAAGGCAGGGCCTCGCGGCGCACACGCCCGGCCGAGCGCTGGACACTACCCTCCGCTGCCTCGCCATGGCAAGCCGCGACGCGACAGCGGCCCGTTGCGGGCGGGCCGGACCGCATCGTGCCGCCCGACACAGGCGAGACCAGATCGCGCGCGCACGCCGGCCAATCGCACGAGCGCGCCCACTGGTTGGCATTGCCCGAAGGCGTAGCCTCTCAAGTACGCGCTTGCTCAGAGTGCAATACTGATGTACCACTTCACCCAGTTTGGGTGGAAATGTGCGGCCGGCCGAGGCCACAAGTTAACTGCCGGCTTAGAGCAGATCTTGCCCGGCTGGCGCTCCGACGGGGACGCAGAGACTCCAGAGATGGGTCCGACAACGTGAGAAAGGGGACCATTCCATGCTTCGCCAAGTGACCACCTCAGCGGCGGCCGCGGCCTTGTTGGCCTTGACTGTCGGCGTGCTCCAGCCGGGTCCGACGCAGGCTCAGGAAGCGGTCGGCATGGCCGGATCCGGGCCGGACCGCATTTGCAACACCCTGATCGACAGCCGGAACCAGCCGGTGCTGAGCAGCGGCGGCGGGACTTTGACCAATATGCCGGAACCAAAGAACCAAGCCGTGCTGATAACCAGCACCTACGACTGCCCCGAGGCGATACCCGTGGCTCAGGTCCAGCCTGCGGCCCCGCCGCCGCTGCCCAACCGGGGTGTCGTCTACTTCCAATTCGACAAGGCGACCCTGACGCCCGAGGCCGAGACGACCCTCGCCAACATCGTCGCGGACATCAAGGGACGCCAGCTCGGCGGGATCACCGTGGGTGGTCATACCGATACCGCCGGACCGCCCGCGTACAACATGCAGCTCTCGCAGCGGCGCGCGAACGCGGTCGCCGGCCAGCTGACCAAGGAGGGCATCCCGGCCCACATCATCACGACCGAGGCGTTCGGCGAGACCGACCTCGCGGTGCAGACCCCGGACAATACACCGAACCAGGCGAACCGCCGCGCGACCATCGACTTCCAGCGCTAGGCCCGACCTCACACGGGCCGATCCCGCCGACACTCGAGCCCGGTATCGGGAGAATTCCCGGTGCCGGGCTCGGCGTTTGTCTGCCATCCGGCGACGGCGCCGGGGCGGCCACGTTGGCCGTCGTTATGCGGCGAGTAGCCGGCGCGCGATGACCTGGGCCTGAATCTCGGCCGCGCCTTCGAAGATGTTCAGAATGCGGGCATCGCAGAACACCCGGCTGATCGGGAACTCCAGCGCGTAGCCGTTGCCGCCGTGGATCTGGAGCGCGTTGTCGGCAGCGCTCCAGGCGACCTGCGCCGCGAGCAGCTTGGCCATGCCGGCCTCGAGATCACAGCGGTGCTCGGCATCTTTCTCGCGCGCCGCGAACAGGGTCAGCTGGCGCGCGATCATGGTCTCGACCACCATCCAGACCAGCTTGTCCGCGACCCGCGCGAAGGCATAGATCGGCTTGCCGAACTGCCGGCGCTCCCTGGCGTAGGCGAGGCCGAGCTCGAGCGCGCTGCGGGCGACCCCGACCGCCCGCGCCGCGGTCTGAATCCGGGCGGCCTCGAACGTCGCCATGAGCTGCTTGAAGCCCTGCCCTTCGACCCCGCCGAGCAGGCCCGCGCGCGGCACCGCGAAGCCGTCGAAGGCGAGCGCGTACTCCTTCATGCCGCGATAGCCGAGCACCGGAATCTCGCCGCCCGACAGGCCCTCGACCGGAAACGGCTGCGCCTCGCCGCCCCGCGGCTTCTCGGCGAGCAGGATCGAGAGGCCACGATAACCGGGCTGGCGCGGATCGGTGCGGCAGAGAATGGTCATGAGATCCGCCCGCGCGGCGTGGGTGATCCAGGTCTTGGCGCCGGTCACCCGGTAGAAGTCACCCTCCAGGACCGCGCGGGTCTGGAGCGAGGCGAGATCGGAACCGGTATCCGGCTCGGTGAAGACCGCCGTGGGCAGGATCTCGCCGGAGGCGATCCTGGGCAGGTACTTCGCCTTCTGCGCCTCGGTGCCGCCCAGGCGGATCAGCTCGGCGGCGATCTCCGAGCGGGTGCCGAGCGAGCCGACCCCGATGTAGCCGCGCGAGAGCTCCTCGGTCACGACGCACATCGCGACCTTGCCGAGGCCGAGGCCGCCGTAGGCTTCCGGCACGGTCAGGCCGAAGACGCCGAGATCGGCGATCGCGCTGATCAGCTCGCCCGGGATCAGCTGGTCGCGCTCGTGCCAGCCATGGGCATGGGGCAGCACCTGCTCCTCGGCGAAGCGGTGGAACTGCTCGCGGATCAGATCGAGCGTCTCGTCCTCGAGCGCCCAGTGGCCGAAGTCGCCGGTCTCGATCAGGCGGGCGAGTTCGGCGCGCCGGGCAGCGGTATTACCCTCGGCGATCAGCCAGCGCACGGCCGGATCGGCGGTGAAGGCATCGATCGCGCCCTGGTCCAGGCCGAGCGCTGCGAGGCGCACGGTCTCGCCCTGGCTCATGGGCATGCCGCCCGCGATCCGCGCCAGGTACTCGCCGAAGCCGAGCTCCAGGATCAGCCGCTCGGGCGCGCCGAAGCGGCCCGCCTGCTCGAGCCGCTCGGCCCAACCCCGCATCTGGCGGAGCGCCTCGACATAGGTCGCGAGCCAGGCGAGGCCGTGCACCGCGTGCTGCTCGCGCTCGAGCAGCTCGGGCTCGATAGCGCCCGCCGGCGCCACCAGCGCGCGGACGGCAGCGCTCGCCCGCGCCAATAGTTCGGCCGCCGCCTCGACCGCCGCGGCGCTCAGCTCCAGCAGCGACGCGCCGCTCCGATCAGCCATGCGCTTTCTCCAGCTTGCCCGCGAGCAAGGCAACACCGCGTCTTTGTGAACTTGGCCACCCACACCCTAGTCTGGGCGCTCCTCAAGCGCCCTGACCCGGGCCTCGAGGGCTGCAACCGAGCGCTTCAGCTCGGCCACCGCGTCGTGGTGCTGCTCGAGCCCGAGTTCGACCTTCAGCTCGAGGCTGCGCCAGACGATTGCCACCTGTTCCTTGGTCGCAAGCTTGTCGAGCGCGCTCTCGAGCCGGTCGAGCCGACCATTGACGCCGCGAAGCTCCTCGAACGGGCGGGTCAGCTGCTCGCCGAGCAATTCCAATGTCCCTTCGGCCATTTGCCTTCCTCAGTGCTCTTGGCTGCCTCGGACCATGCCCCAACGCTGACCGGATCATAGCCGACATCGGCGAGACGCGCATCCTGAGGCTTGCGGCTCAATGCCGGCTTGACCAGAGGCGGGCCGACCAGCGGGCGTGGACCGGGCGGCTCGCGCGGTTCGGCGCGATCGCTCAGCCCTCGATCGCGTCCTCGAGGGTGCGCAGGCCCGGCCGCCTGGCCTGGACCAGCACCGCCATGTTGCCTGGGCGGTGCTGATTCTTGCGCATCTTGTCGTGGGCGCGCGGGATGTCGTGCCAGGCGAAGACTTCCGACATGCAGGGATCGACCTTGCGCGTGACGACCATCTGATTGGCCGCGCTCGCCTGCTTGAGATTGGCGAAGTGGCTGCCCTGCATGCGCTTCTGGCGCATCCAGAAAAAGCGCGCGTCGAGGGTCAGATTGTAGCCCGAGGTGCCGGCGCAGATCACCACCATGCCGCCGCGCTTGACCACGAAGGCCGAGACCGGGAAGGTCGCCTCGCCCGGATGCTCGAAGACGATGTCGACGTCGTTGCCTTTGCCGGTGATCGCCCAGATCGCCTTGCCGAACTCGCGCACCTTCTTCATGTAGGCGGCGTAGCCCTCGGCGTCGTCGATGTCCGGCAGCTGGCCCCAGCAGTCGAACTGCTTGCGGTTGATCGCGCCGCGCGCGCCGAGCGAGACAACGAAGTCGCGCTTGTCCTCGTCCGAGATCACCGCGATCGGGTTGGCGCCCGAGGCGGCGATGATCTGGATCGCCATCGAGCCGAGGCCGCCGGCGCCACCCCAGACCAACACATTATCGCCTGGCTTCAGGGCGTGCGGCGGGTGTCCGAACAGCATCCGGTAGGCGGTCGCGAGTGTTAACACGTAGCAGCCGCTCTCCTCCCAGGTCAGATGGCGCGGGCGCGGCATCAGCTGGCGCGCCTGGACCCGGCAGAACTGGGCGAACGAGCCGTCCGGCGTCTCGTAGCCCCAGATCCGCTGGGAGGGCGAGTTCATCGGATCGCCGCCGTTGCACTCCTCGTCGTCGCCGTCGTCCTGATTGCAATGGACCACGACCTCGTCGCCGACCTTCCAGCGCTTGACCTTGCTGCCGATCGCCCAGACGATGCCGGCGGCGTCCGAGCCCGCGACGTGGTAGTCGGCCTTGTGCACGTCGAACACCGAGACCGGCTTGCCCAGCGCCGCCCAGATGCCGTTGTAGTTGACCCCTGCGGCCATCACCAGGACCAGGACCTCGTGGCTGTCGAGCTCCGGCGTCGGCACCACCTCCTGCTGCATCGCGACCATCGGCTCGCCGTGCCGCTCGCGCCGGATCACCCAGGCGTACATGTTCCGCGGCACATGGCCGAGCGGGGGAATCTCGCCGATCTCGTACAGATCCTTGGCCGGCGTGGCCGCGACCAGAGCCGGCGTCGTGGCCTCGCCGGTCAGCGGGATGACCTTGGCGGTGTCGTTCATGGTGGACGCGCTTTCCCGGTTCGGGTCGACGCTGGCCCGGTTGCTGTTGCCGCTGGCCACGAGGCGCAGCGGGCTCGGTTCGCCGGCCGGGCGCGGGCCGGCCTCGGGGAAGAAGTCCGCGGGCGACAGACTGACACCCTCGCGTTGGGCAATTCTTAACAGCTGCGCCTGTCTTCTGGTCGGAATCGCGCCGCGCCGCACCCAGCCGCTGACCGCGGTCTGCCAAATACCCAACAGCTCGGCGACCCGCTGCTGCGAGCCGAAGCGATTGATGACCTGCTCGACCGTAGCCCGATCCGTACCGCGATCCATAGCCCGATTCATAGCCTACTCCCCGCGATTGGGCGCAGGCTAGGCGATCAGGTGTTGACTGTCAACACCCGATGGCCTTATGCCTGAGTACCATACGATATGCTGAGGCTCGTCGAGCCGGCCATGCCGGGACCAGGCGAGCGGAGGAGCACGGCATGGCTGCCAGAGAGACGCCGCGCGAGCGGCCGTGGCTGTTCCGAACCTACGCCGGTCACAGCTCGGCCGCCGAGAGCAACCGGCTGTTTCGCACCAATCTGGCGCGCGGCCAGACCGGGCTCTCGGTGGCCTTCGATCTGCCCACGCAGACCGGCTATGACAGCGACCATCCGCTCGCCGCGGGCGAGGTCGGCCGGGTCGGCGTTCCGGTCTGCGCGCTGCCCGACATGCTCGGCCTGTTCGAGGGCATTCCGCTCGAGCGGATGAACACCTCGATGACCATCAACGCGACCGCGCCCTGGCTGCTCGCCCTCTACATCGTGGTCGCGGAACGGCAGGGCGCGGAGCGGGCCAGGCTCGCCGGCACCGTCCAGAACGATCTGATCAAGGAGTATCTCTCGCGCGGCACCTACATCTTCCCGCCCCGTCCCTCGCTCAAGCTCACGGGCGACGTCGTCGCGTTCACCTATCGCGAGATGCCGAAGTGGAACCCGGTCAACGTCTGCTCCTATCACCTGCAGGAGGCCGGGGCGACGCCGGTGCAGGAGCTGGCCTATGCGCTGGCGACCGCCACCGCGATCCTGGACACGGTGCGCGACGGCGGCCAGGTGCCGCCCGCCGACCTTCCGGCCGTGGTCGGGCGGATCAGCTTCTTCGTCAACGCCGGCCTGCGCTTCGTCACCGAGATGTGCAAGATGCGCGCCTTCGCCGAGCTCTGGAACGAGATCGCGCGCAAGCGCTACGGGGTCGAGGACGCGAAGCTTCGCCGCTTCCGCTACGGCGTGCAGGTCAACTCGCTCGGCCTCACCGAGCAGCAGCCGGAGAACAACGTCTATCGCATCCTGCTCGAGATGCTGGCGGTGGTGCTCTCCAAGTCGGCGCGCGCGCGCGCCGTCCAGCTGCCGGCCTGGAACGAGGCGCTCGGCCTGCCGCGGCCCTGGGACCAGCAGTGGAGCCTGCGCATGCAGCAGATCCTCGCCTACGAGACCGATCTGCTCGACTACGACGACCTGTTCGACGGCTCGCCCGTGATCGCGGCCAAGGTCGAGGAGCTGAAGGCCGATGCGCGCGCCGAGCTCGCCCGGATCGAGGCGCTCGGCGGCTCACTCGCCGCGGTCGAGACGGGCTACATCAAGCAGCGTCTGGTCGAGTCGAACGCTGCGCGCCTCGCGGCGATCGCGGCGGGCGAGCAGAAGGTGGTCGGTGTCAACTGCTTCACCGAGAGCGCGCCATCGCCGCTCGCGGCCGGCGCCGACGGCGGCTTCCTCGCGGTCGATCCCGCGGCCGAAGCGGGCCAGATCGAGCGCCTGAGAGCGCACCGCGCCGCGCGCGACGAGCAGGCCGTGGCGAAGGCGCTGCGCCAGCTCCACGAGGCCGCGAGCGAAGGCCAGAACGTCATGCAGCCGTCGATCGAGTGCGCCCGCGCCGGGGCGACGACCGGCGAGTGGACCGCGGTGCTGCGCGAGGTCTTCGGCGACTACCGGGCGCCGACAGGGATCGGCGGCGCCCGTACGGGCCCCGGCGCCGCGGCCGAGTTCGCGGCGGTCCGCGCCCGGGTCGATAAGCTCTCCGCGCACCTTGGCCGGCGCCTCAAGATGCTGGTCGGCAAGCCCGGCCTCGACGGTCATTCCAACGGCGCCGAGCAGATCGCGGTCGCGGCCCGCGACTGCGGCTTCGAGGTGGTCTATGATGGCATCCGTCTCACTCCGGCGCGGATCGCGGCCGCGGCGCTCGAGGAGGGCGTGCACGTGGTCGGGCTCTCGATCCTCTCCGGCTCGCATCGGGCGCAGGTCGCCGAGGTGCTGGCACGCATGCGCGCCGAGGGGCTGGCCGATGTGCCCGTCGTGGTCGGCGGGATCGTGCCGCCGCAGGACGCCGCCGACCTGCTCGCCGCGGGCGTGGCCCGCGTGTTCACGCCCAAGGACTATCAGCTGACCAAGGTGATGGCCGAGATCGTCGGCCTGCTCGAGGAGACCCAGCCCGTCGTTCTGGAGCCAGTTTGATCTTAATGGCACCGGGGCGAGCTCTGGCCTCGGGTCGGTTTCATCGTGACCAACCTGACCCGGGGCCCAACAGGCGGGTGGTCGAGTTCTACAACGGCCGCGGCACGGCGGAGCAGTGGATCCGCGAGGGCAAGAACGCCATCCGCGGGACGCGGCTGTGCTGCCACGCGTTCCGCCACAACCCCGTGCGGCTCCACCTGCACGTCCTGGCCTACAACCTCGCCAACTTGATACGCGCGGTGGCCTTGCCCGAGGAGATCGCGCACTGGTCGCTGACGACCCTGCGCGAGAGGCTGGTGAAGATCGGCGCCAGGATCGTGCGCCACGGTCGCTACGTGGTATTCCAGCTGGCCGAAGTGGCGGTGCCAGGGGCGTTGTTCGACGAGGTCATGCGTCGGATCGATCGGCTCCGACCGCGACCACCGCCGCGGCCGGCATGAGCATCCGGAGCAACGATCGCAGGCAACCCGACGGGCGAGGTGCGGCCATGCTCGACCGAGAACTACTCAAACGCGACCCGAGCGGGGGCGCCAGCTCGAAAACACGGTACTGCGCAACCACCAGGCTGGTCCCAGCCCACGTTCCGACCCCGGCAGCCTTGCCTGGCGCGCTCGGAGGGGGCAAAGTTGGCCTTCGGAAGCTGGTAAATCCCGGCTCAAAGGATGGCCGCCGACGGCTACCGAAACAAGCCGCGTGGAATCCCGATCCAATCACCGCGCCGGCTTTCGCTGCTGGAGGGAATCATGATCAAACGCTTTCTTGTCCTCGGCGCGGCACTGCCGGCGTTGCTGGTATCGACGTCGATCGCCGCTTTCGCGCAGGGTGACGTCATTACGCTTGGCGCCGCGGTTCAACAGACCGGGGCGCAGGCCAACACCGGGCGCTACTACGCCGACTCCTATCAACTCGCCATCGACACCATCAACGCCAAGGGCGGTCTCAAGGTTGGCGACAAGACCTACAAGCTGGCGCTGAAGCTCTACGACAACCAATCGGACACGAGTTTGGCCGTGCGCCAATACACCCAGCTCGTCACCTCCGAT
>JBKPDM010000453.1:0-10636 GCA_046727895.1 Pseudomonadota bacterium
CATAGTACGTCATGGTTGCTCTCCTTGGTTCTGCTCCAACAAGCGATGAATCATCCATCGCTGGAGAGCAACCACCCGATTACCTCATGTGTCAGGAACCAATTGCCGGCTTCCGGCGGCCGCGGGTGGTGGCCCAGGTGCACGTCAAGAGAAGGGCGGGGCCGTAGCCTCGGCCACCTGCACCACGGTCACCTCGGCCCGGCCGCGCGGCTCGATCACGGGCGAGGTGAGTCCCGACTGACCGACGCGCGCGACGCCGGAGGCGCCCGTACACGGTCAGTCTGGGAGGAAGTCCTGCTCCTGCAGCTGCTCGGCTGAATACGGACAGGTCGTCGGGAACGCGCCGTCGGGCAGGCCTGTCTCATCGAGCGCGTTGGTGACGGCCGCGGGATATTCCTCCACCAGCGCCTCTTCGAGATGGCCGCGCAGGCTCGGGTTGCGGCGCAGCAGCTTGGCCAGATCGCGGCGCTGCACCCAGAGGGAATTGCGCCAGCTGCGCGAGCGCAGCCACGGCTGGAACTGCCATTTGAGCAGATGCAACAGGATCTGACGGATGCGGCTTTCCATCTGATCCCGCTCGCTCCGCCCCATGGCATCGAGCTCCTCGGCGATATGCTTCCAGTCGAACCGATTGGGGCGCGCCGTCCGCAGGGCTGCCGCCTGCGCCTGCGTCCAAGCGTAGAAGTCCTGCTCGTATGTCGAGGTGCGCATACCCACGCCTCAGTCCACCGCCTGCCGACGAATGTCGACTCGCTGCCCGCAGGAATCAAGTGTCGGCACCGCGCTGGTCACGAAGCCATAGTCGAAGGCGCGGGTCCTCGAAGACCCATCGGGCTCACGTCAGCGCCGGTCAGGCGTCCTTCTCTCTGGCGGCCGTCTCCAGCAGGAAGCGGTCCGCCGCGGGCCTGGCGCGATCAGGCGTTCATGTCGAGGACGATGCGTCCTTCGATCTTGCCGGCGTGCATGCGGGCGAAGACGTCGTTGATGTCGTCGAGCTTGGCCGTTGCGGTGGTCGCCTGCACCTTACCGTCGCCAGCAAATTGCAGCGCCTCCTGGAGGTCGAGCCGGGTGCCGACGATCGAGCCGCGCACGGTGATGCCGTTCAGCACCATGTCGAAGATCGGCAGCGGGAACGATCCGGGCGGCAGGCCATTCAGCGACACCGTGCCGCCGCGGCGAAGCATGCCGAGCGCCTGCTCGAAGGCCTTGGGCGAGACGGCGGTCACCAGCACGCCATGCGCGCCGCCGATCTCCTTCTTGAGGTAAGCGGCCGGATCGGTGGTCCTGGCGTTGACCGTGACGCTGGCGCCGAGCCGTTTGGCGAGGGCCAGCTTGTCGTCGGCGACATCGACGGCGGCAACATTGAGACCCATTGCCCGGGCATATTGCACGGCCATGTGCCCGAGGCCGCCGATGCCGGAAATGACCACCCAGTCGCCGGGCTTGGTGTCGGTGACCTTCAGGCCCTTGTAGACGGTCACGCCGGCGCAGAGGACGGGCGCTGCTTCGATGAAGTCGAGATTGCCGGGCAGATGACCGACGAAGTCCGGATCGGCCACGACATAATCGGCGAAGCCGCCATTCACCGAGTAGCCGGCGTTCTGCTGCGCCTCGCAAAGCGTCTCCCAGCCGCCGAGGCAGTGCTCGCAATGACCGCAGGCGCTGTAAAGCCAGGGTACGCCGACGCGATCACCCTCCTTGACGTGGCGGACGTCGCGGCCGACGCCGGAAACATGGCCGACGCCTTCGTGACCGGGGATGAACGGCGGGTTAGGCTTGACCGGCCAGTCGCCGTCGGCGGCGTGCAGATCCGTGTGGCAGACGCCGCACGCCTCGATCTTGACCTGGATCTGACCCGGTCCGGGCTCCGGCACCGGGGCATCGCCAACCACCAGCGGCTTGCCAAATTCGCGGACCACCGCTGCCTTCATCGTCTTTGCCATGGCTCTGCCTCCGTGGGTATTGTCGGGATTGCGGGCAGCGGCCCCGATCCCGATCGTCCAATGATCCATCTAAAGGGCGAAAGCTCCGGGACAAGAGCTGCAAAGACCATCCTGCGTCGGTGTGAGCGCCGGACCGCCAATAGCCGTGCGGCGCAGCTTTGCAGCCGTCCGATCGATACGGCCTTTCGCCCGGGCCGGCCCCCTCCCGTCTCTCGACGATCGAGACGTGAAGGCGGCGTCAGTTGCCGGCGACGCCCCAGATCTTCAGGTAGTGCTCCTTGTAGCCGTTGCTCGGGAAGAACATGTCCTGCTCGCCGCCCTCGCTGTCGACGTTGTCCTTGGTCACCAGGAAGGGCGCCTGGACGAAGCCGCTCAGCGGCGCGTCGTTGAAGGCGCGGTTGAACTCGTCGATCGCCTGATAGGCCTGCATCTCGAACGGCTCCGAGACGGTGACCACCTGGTACTCGCCGCCCTTGCGGATGCGGCCGTAGGCCGAGCGGTTGCCGTCGGCGCCGATCAGCTTGACCTGCTCGGGGTCGACGCCGCCCGTGCGCAGCGCCGGCACGGCAAAGTCGAAGTCGTTGTCGCCGACCGAGGTGACGTGGAGCGGCAGGCCGTAGCGCTGCACCCAGCTGGTCATCAGCTGCGGCATGCGCTCGGCGGCCTGCGAGGCCGGGAAGTTGACGTACTCGAGCATCTTGCAGCCGGCGCACTGCTCGATCGCGTCGCGGGTCGCGCCGGACTTGGTCGCGGCGATCGCGTACTCGTTGTGGGTGATCACGACCACGCGCGCGGTGCCGCCCGAATCGGCGACCGCCCAGAGCGCCTCGGCGCGGCCGATCGCCTCCGGGTCCTCCTGGATGTTGACGAACAGGTGCAGATCGGGCTGCGGCCCGGGCTGCGCCGCCGCGTGCAGGCCGATGAAGGTGATGCCCATCGCGGCGCCGGTCTTGATCGGGTCCTGGAGGCTCGCGGCATCGGCGCACATCGAGATGCCATCGGGCTTGAGCGCGATCGCCTGGTTCATGCCGGCGAGCCAGGAGGTCGGGCTGCCCTTGCCGTCGATCACGGTCACGTCCCAGCCGAGCTTGGCGCCGGCCTCCTTCTGGAAGACGCCGTAGAGGCGGCAGATGTCGTTCTGCTCGTCGCCCGAGAGGTAGACGATCTTCTTGCCGGGCGCGGGCTTGGGCGCCGAGGTCGGCCCCTGCCAGGTGGTCTGCGGGCCGGTGTACTTGGCCACTTCGGCCTTGGCCTTTGCGACCACATCGTCCGCCCGCGCCGGCGCGCCGATCGCCAGCGCCAGCGCCGCGCCGACGACCACCGCTAGCACGGAAGCGCACGTCCCGTCCGACATCCTCCGCATCATCATGCTCCCTCGGCCTGTCCCTCGTCGACTGCGACGAAGCTTGGAACAACGGGCCGGTTCCGCCTCGGTACGACGATTACTTCGCGCAGGCAACTTCGCCGTCTCTCGGCGCCGCTAAGTGTCCTCCGGCGCGACGAAGGCGCGCTTCCACAACGTAGAGCGTTTCGTAGGCCCGGCCGTCGCGCACCGTGTAGAGCCCGCGTGTGGTGCCTCCCAACTGGTCGAGCCAGTCGCGATCGATAAAGGGGCGGAACTCGAGCATGCGCTCGGCCAGCACCCGCGGCTCGAGCCCCTGCGACTCCATGAGCCGGATGCTTGCGGGCCAGTCGGCGAGCGAGTTGTGAGTCATGAGAAGGCGGCCCGATGGCGAGAGCCGTGCCGGCGTGTCCCGGATCAGGTCCTCGATCATACGCCGGCCGTCCGGCCCCGCGTAGAACGGGCTGTCAGCCCGGTCCGCCTCCGGCAGGGGGAGTTGCGCGGGGTTGCAGATCACCATGTCGACCGGCTCGCCCGCGGGCAGCGGGATCATGCTCCGCCCGGTCGCCAGAGGGACCAAGCCGTCACCCACGCCGTTCCGGCCGGCATTCTCCAGCGCGACCGATATTGCCGCCGGGTTGGTGTCGAGGATGTAGACGCGGGCCGCTCTCTGGAGCCGCGCGACGATGGCCAGGATCCCGGAGCCGGTGCCGACATCGACGGCGGTCTGGCCGACCATCTCCGGAATGTGCTCAGCCAACAGAAGGCTGTAGGGCGTAGGCGGCCCGACCCCATCGCGGCAAGCGATCGTGACCCGATGGCGGCCGATCTGGTAGACCTGCACTTTGTCGATGGCTCACCCCCCCCGGATGCCCCCTCGGCAACCCGCCTGGGCCGAGATCTCGCATGGAAACGTCGTCCTGTGAAGCGGGTCGGAGCGGCCATGCGAGCAAGAGTGGCCGCCACTCGGAGGCGGCGAGGGACGTCGCTTCGACCGCCCGCGAGCACCGCGGCGGGGCGTAGCGGGGAAGGGAATGGCGGGATCTGTCTCTGCGGGGCAGGAGCTGAAGCTCGGCCGCCAGCGGAGACTGGTGTATGAAGGTGTTCCTAGAAGGCTTCTCGAAGCCTCCCTGTTCGTTGACGTTTGACCACGCGCATTTGGCCTGTCCTTCGAGCGAAGTCATCACCCGAGCGAAGTCATCACCGGACATTGCCCGGTGCCCCAGCTGTCGCCCCGGAAAGGCCGACCATGCGCCATTCCAGTGCGCTAGATCAACCCTTCCGGGAAAATGGGGAGCCGACAGAATGCTTGCATCGAGGCCTGTGTTCTCTCAAAGAGAACATTCCTCTAGGAAAATCCGCACGGGGAGGTCGTAATGGCGCAGCTGCTCGAAGGGGTGCGTGTCCTCGATCTCACCAACGTTCTCGCCGGGCCGTTCTGCGGCTACCAGCTCGCCCAGCTCGGCGCCGAGGTGATCAAGGTCGAGGTGCCGGGCGTGGGCGATCTCGCCCGTCAGCTCGGCGCCGATCCAGAGCTCAACGGAAGGCGCATGGGAGCCTCGTTCCTGGCTCAGAACGCCGGCAAGCGCTCGATCACGCTCAACCTCAAGCGTCGCGGCGGCAAGGCGGCGTTCGAGTGCCTGGTCGCGAGTGCGGATGTCCTGGTCGAGAACTTCCGCCCGGGCGTCATGGAGCGTCTCGGCCTGGGCTATGCCGCCCTCCGCCAGCTCAAGGCCGACCTCGTCTACTGCGCCATCTCGGGGTTCGGCCAGGACGGGCCGCTCGCCGGCAATCCGGCCTACGACCAGATCATTCAGGGCCTCTCGGGCGTGATGAGCGTGACCGGCAGCCCGCACACCGCGCCGCTCCGGGTCGGCTATCCGGTCTGCGACACCATGGGCGGGATCACCGCCGCCTTCGCGATCGCCGCGGCGCTCTTTCGCCGCGAGCGCACGGGCGAGGGTGAATGCATCGACGTCTCGATGCTGGAAGCGACCCTGGTCGCCATGGGCTGGGCGGTCTCGAACTGGCTGATCGCCGGCGTGCGCCCGACGCCCATGGGCAACGAGAACATGAGCGCCGCGCCGTCCGGCGCCTTTCGCACCGGGCGCGGCCTGCTCAACATCGCCGCCAACCAGCAGGAGCAGTTCGAGACCCTCTGCCGGCTGGTCGGGCGCGCAGAGCTGATCGCCGATCCGCGCTTCGCGGCGCGCGATGACCGCAAGCTGAACCGCTATGAGCTCAAGGCCGAGCTCGAGCACGCGCTGGCCCGTAAGTCCGCCGCCGAGTGGGCGCCAGAGCTCAATGCCGCCGGCGTGCCGGCGGGCGCGATTCTGTCCGTGCCGGAGATCCTCGAGGACCCGCAGGTCGTCGAGCGCGGGCTGATCAAGCGCTTCCCCGAGGTGCCCGGCCTCGAGCGCGAGGTCGCGGTGGTGCGCGCCGGCTTTCGCCTCGCGCACGGTGATCCGGAGCCGAAGTCGCCGCCGCCGGCACTCGGGGCGGACACCGAAGCGATCCTCGCGAGCCTCGGCTATGACGCGGCCGCGATCGCGGCTCTGCGGGCGGCGAAGGCGATATGAGCACAAGCAGCGGCGAGCGCGCGCTCTGCGAGGGACTGGTGGTCGACCGAGATCATCGAGATGCGGCCCGGGATGATCCGCTACCGCGCCTATCCGATCGAAGAGCTGATCGGGCGGATCAGCTTCCAGGCGATGATCTGGCTGATGCTGAAGGGCGAGTTGCCGGGCGAGGGCGAGGCGGAGCTCCTGGGCACGGCGCTCATGGCCGCGGTCGACCACGGCCCGCAGGCGCCCTCGATCGCGATCGCACGCATGGCGGCGACCTGCGGGGTCGGCATCAGCAACGCCATGGCCTCGGCGATCAACGTGCTCGGCGACGTTCATGGTGGCGCCGGCGAGCAATGCGTGGCGCTCTACAATGCCGTGGCCGCCCGCCTCGATGAGGGGGCAGCGCTCGACGACGCCGTACGTACCGCGAAGGTGGCACTCGGCGCCCGTTACGTGCCGGGCTTCGGCCATCGCTTCCATCCGATCGATCCGCGCGCGCCGCGGCTTCTGGAAGTGGTCGAGCAGTTCGCCGCCCGAGGCGTGGTGAGCGGGCGCTACGCCGCGATCGGGCGGGCGCTCGAGGACGCCATCGCCGCCGAGAAGGGCCGCCGCATCCCCATGAACATCGACGGTGCGACCGCCGTGATCTATGCCGAGCTCGGCTTCCCGCCGCCGCTCTGCCGCGGGCTGTTCGTCCTGTCACGCTCGGTCGGCGCGCTCGCCCACGCCTGGGAGCAGATGCAACAGGGCGGCCGCAACAAGGGGCCGATCCCGCGCCAGTACACCTGGCGGTACGCCGGCCGCGAGCCGCGCTCGCTCGGCTCCGGCGAGCAGACCGCCTAAAGTTTCCGGCAACGGCAAGAGGGCGATCATCAGTCATCCAGGGATCCGGCGGGCATTCTCGAGGCTTGTTGATCCTTCGTCCGGCCGTGGCGTAAGGTGCAGCCGAATCAACCAGGGAGGGGAGGGCGAGATGCAGCTTACCGGTATGCTCTACGGCTCGCGCCTCCTTCGCCACGTTGACTTCCCCAGCGCCGAGGTTCTGGGGCCCGAGGCAAGCGAGGATCAGATCCAGAACCTGATCGATCGCTGCGGTTCGGTCTTCGTCAAGCCGATCTTCAAGGGCGGCGTCGGCAAGAAGGGCAAATCGGGGCTCCTCGGCCGGGCCGCCGATCTGAAGACGGCGCTCCTGGAGAAGGAGCGTCTCTATTTTGCCGAGCACCGCCACGGCAACGCCTACGCCAAGGCGCAGGGTGTCACCTTCGAAGGTGCCGTGCCGGCGGAGCACGAGGTCTATTTCGCGATTGCCGACTCGACCGCCTATCGCGCGCCGACCATGACGCTGACGCACATGGGCGGCATCGACATCGAGGAGCTCGACAAAGACCAAGTCGCCGAAGTGCCGTTCGGGGCCCTGACCGGGCTCAAGGCCTTCGTCGTCGCCAATGCGCTCTCCGACATCGGAGCGCCGAGGGAGATCGTCTCGCCGCTCGTGCAGCAGCTCCCCAAGCTCTGGGAGCTCGTGCATCACTACGGCATGACCGTGCTCGAGCTGAACCCGATCCGGATGATGCCCGCGCGGGACGGACGACTGGTCCCGGTGGCCTGCGATTTCAAATGCGGTTTCGATCGCGATGATCCGCGCTGGCAGCGCCTTGGCCTGCCCGATCACCTGTTCGCCGCGGACACGTCGCCATTCGAGCAGGAGATCAATCAACTTCGCACCTATCAGGGGCAGAGCGACGTTTTCGTGATCAACCCCGAGGGGACGGTTCTGGCCCCGACCTTCGGCGGCGGCGCCAATTCGCTGGTGACTGAGGTTCTCGGCGACGACGCCATCATCTCCTCCGACTTCGGCGGCAACCCGCCGTACGCCAAGATGCGGGACGTCGCACGCATCTGCGTTAAGCATTGGTTGAAACAGGCCAACGTCCTGTTCGTGATCGGCGGCAAGTCGAACAACACCGACATCTTCGAGACGTTCCGGGCGATTGCCGACGCGCTGCGCGAGCACTTCAGCAGCCACGGCCCGACGCCTCTGTTCGTGGTGATCGGCCGGGGCGGCCCGAACCTGGTGCGCGGCATGGGCGCCTTCGCGGACACGCTCGATGCGCTGGGCCTGCCTTATCGGATGTTCGGCTTCGACTCGGCGATCAGCGAGGTGGTCAACTATGCCCAGAAGGTGGACCGCTGGATGAAGGCCGGTGGGCGCCAGCAGATCGCGCATTCGCTCGGTCTGCCCGCGAGCGCGTGACCTGGGAGGCGCAGGCGGGTCCCCGACAGGAGCGCACCATGTACAGGAAAGGCGTCGGCGGCTTCCCGTACTACGTCGGCATCGGATCGCTGGCCGAGGTGGCGCGGCGCGACGATCGCGTCTGCGTGCTCAACATCATGGGCGGGGAGTCCCGAACGGTAACGCCGGTCAGCCATGTCTTTTCCGGCGGCAACGTCGTCTTCGGCACCTCGCCCGGCCGGCGCGGTCAGGCGCTCAAGACCACGGCCGGCGAGATCCCGGTCTACAACAACGTGCGCGAGGGGCTGGACGCGGGCCTGCGCTTCAACACCGGGGTCGTCTATCTGCCGCCGGCCGGCGTGCGCGACGGGGTCGCTGAACTGGTCCGCGTCAACCCCGACCTCGAAAAGATCGTCATCGTCACGGAGAAGGTTGCGATCCACGACGCGCGCGAGATTCGCGCCATCGGCCAGGCCAACGGCATCGACATCTTCGGCGCCAACTGCCTCGGCGTTGCCGACTCCTGGAACCGTGTGCGCATCGGGGGTGCGCTCGGCGGCGATCAGCCGGACGAATCGCTGCGTCAGGGCTCGATCGCCCTTTATTCGAACTCCGGCAATTTCACGACGACGATCGCACAGTATCTCACCACCGCCGGCTGGGGCACGACCACGCTGATCTCCAGCGGCAAGGACGTCTACATCCACTACGGCGCGCGCGAGTGGGCCTTTGCCCTCGCCCACGACGAGCGCAGCAAGGCCGCCGTGATGTATGTCGAGCCGGGCGGCTACTACGAGCACGGCATCGAGCTGACCAAGCCCGCCGTGGTGTGCGTGGTCGGCCGCTGGAAGGCCAAGCTCACCCGCGCCGTCGGCCACGCCGGCGCGATGGCCGGCTCGGGCGACAGCGCCGAGGCCAAGGAACGGTGGTTCATGGACGCCTTTGGCGTCGACGGGATCTTCACGCCCGAGCGGCCGGTGTTCTCGGCCAAGGGTGCCGTGGTGACCAATATCGCCCACATCCCGATGGCGCTTACGATGGTCATGGAGCTCAATGGCAGCGCGTCGGACTTCGCGCCCGCGGGCAGCCTCGAGCTCAAGGCCTGGGTAGGCGCCAACCACCGGATCAAGCTCCCGTCGGAGCTCGATCTACCGCTGGTCCAGGCCATGGCGCCCTACGACCAACAGATCGCCGCGTTACGCCGCCAGATCGGCGCCGTCCTGCCGCGCCAGGTCATGAAGGACTGCTCCGGCGCGTCGCTGATGGACCCGAAGACGCAGATCACGAGCGTGCACGGCTTCTCGGTCCTGGATCTGGCGAAGCAACCGCTCGAGGCTAATTTCGCCCTGCCGCTCGTCCATGAGATCGCCGACGAGAACGACCGCGCGCTGCTCGATGTGGCGGTGGCGGGCGAGGTCAATCTGGTGGGCGATCCGGTCCTCGTGGCTGCCGATGCCGCCCGCGACGCCGGCAACGCGCCGAACAGCGTGATGGCCGCGGCCGCGAGCATCATCGGCCCGCGCCGGGTCGAGCGTGCGCTCAAGGGCGTGGATGCTCTGATCGGTCTGTTCGCGCAGAGGGGCCTCGAGGACGCGCGCGACGAGACCTTCGAGCTCACGCCGATCGAGGTCGATGGCGCAACCCGCGCGCTCTTTCTGGCGGGCGAGGCCGATCGGGACGTGCGCCCCGAACTGATGATCAAAGCGGTCCGCGCGCGCGGCGCCCGCTCGATCTTTCTTAAGCTTCTGGAAAACCTTGGCGCGCCGGTGCACCGCGACGCCGTGCTCGCCGCCATTGCGGCGACGATTGCCTGGGGACCGCTGATGCGCAAGCGCATCTCGCGGCTCACGGCGCGCACCCTGCCCTGGTACCTTCGGCTCTACGGGGTGATGATCGGCGCTACGATCCCCGGCGCGCAGCACCAGCGCGGATCGCTCTGCGGCATCCCCCGTCAGGAACGGTTCGAAGCCTGGACCATGGCCGATCTCGCCTTCCTCGCCATGACCGGCAAGAAGCCGACCGAGGCCGAGGCGGGGCCTCTGCAGATCCTGATCGGCCTCTTGATCTCGAACGGACCCGGCTCGATCTCGGCCCAGGGCGCCAAGGGGGCGGTCTCCGCCGATGGTCCGCAGACGCCGGAGCGGGTGCAGATCAACAAGGCCATGGTCGGCTTCCTCACCCACACCGGCTACAGCCACGGCGGCAACGGCTTCGAGGGCATGGCGTTCCTCCTGGAGCAGTTCAAGGACAAAGGGCTCGCCGATCCGATCGACCCGAAGCACGGGCTCGACCTGAAGGCGATGGCGAGCGAGTTTGCCCGCGCGTACCGGCGCGAGAAGGTCGAGGGCCGGGAGCAGGGCGCCGGCGGGCCAAGGGCTTTACCCGGCGTGCACCACCCGGTTTTCAAGGGCAAGCCGGTCAATTACGATCCGCGCGAGCGCTTCATCGCCAAGGTCATGGAGGAGCGCGGCGATTACAATGTGTTCCACGACTTCTACCGGCAGCTGGTCCAGGCGCTCTACGACGAAGGCGTCTCGCCCTACGTGTTCTG
>JBKPDM010000454.1:0-4115 GCA_046727895.1 Pseudomonadota bacterium
AGCGGTGCTGGCGGTGCGTTTCGTCCGTGGGGAGTTGCTGGAGGGCGATGTCCTGGGGGTCGCGAGGGGGGGTATTCGGGCTGGGGGCGTGTGCTCGGCCGCGCCCGCGCGGGCGATCGCGCGTCAGGCGGCGGGTTGCGGAGCCTAACCCGTCACTGCTTAAGCGAGCGTAATCGCCGACCGAAATCGCCCAGCGGCGCGCGGCCGCGAAGTGGTGCCGGCGGCAGGACTTGAACCCGCAACCTCCCGCTTACAAGGCGGATGCTCTACCGTTGAGCTACGCCGGCCCGGGCTGCTCGCAACGCGCTCCTTACCTAAGCCCGGCGCCGACGGGCGGCAAGCAGGGCGAACCGGCGACGTGCTGACGGCTGAGCTTCGATCGACGGCGCGGCTGGCCAGCCGGCCTCGCCACGCTATGATCACTCGGGTCGAGGCCGCCCGGGCCGTGGCTCGCTGCCACGAGCGAACTGAGGCGAGGCGGAGCGGCATGCGGAAAACAGACCGGGAGGGACCGACCCGTGAACGCGAAGAGTCTTGCCGGCGCCATCATCCTGCTGGCAGCCGCGCCGGAGGCGTCGGCCCAGATGCAGGCGGACGCCGCCGCGGGGCACCAGCTCGCCTCGAAGCTCTGCAGCGGCTGCCACATCGTCGGCACCGAGTCGGCCGGCAGCGACATCGCGCCGCCCTTTCCGGTGATCGCCAGAGACCCGTCGATGACGCTGACCGAGCTGCACGGCTGGGTCGAGCCGGGCCATCCGGTGCTGCCGCATCTGGCGCTCTCGCGCAAGCAGATTGCCGACATCAACGCCTATCTCGACAGCCTGGTCGGTCCCGGCCCGCAACCGGCTGCAGGACAGGCCGCGAAGCCGCCAGCGGCGATCCTCCAGGCACCACCGGACAAGCTGGGCGAGCCGATCCAGCCTCAGCCCAAATGACGCGTGGCGCCGGGACCAGCGGATCGGCGGTCGGAACCGACTGACGACTGCACAGGAATCAGGCTTGAAAGCGAGCCAATCTGCGCCTCTTGGGTTCGTTTGGTAGTACGCGCCATCGGCGGCCTCAAGGGCCCGCCTACAGCGAACCGGACAGCCTGGGCATGATGGTGCGCGAGCAACACTCTAGCACGGTCTAGGAATTTTGTCCACGTACGCACCGCGGCCGCAGCGCGCGCATCATTTGCCGAGCCTGACGCTGCCGTCGTCCGCGAGGGTCCAGTCCGGGTTCCATGCCACCTCCCAGGGGTGACCGTCCGGATCGGCGAAGTAGCCGCAGTAGCCACCCCAGAACGCGTGCTCCGCCGGCTTCAGGATTGCGGCGCCCGCGGCCTTGGCCTCGGCGAGGACGGCGTCGACCTCCTCGCGCGAGCGCGCATTGTAGGCCAAGGCGATGCCGCCGAAGCCACTGCCGGCGCCGGGCAGGTGGGCGTCCTGGGCGAGGGCGGCGCGCCCCCACAGCGCGAGCACCATGCCGCCCAACTGGTAGAACACGACCTCGGGGTGGTCGTTGCCGCGGTGCCAGCCGAGGCCGTCTTCGTAAAAGCGTCGCGATCGCTCGAGATCGGCGACCCCGAGGGTCACCAGGCTGAGACGCTGCTCCATTTCCTGTTCCTCCTTGCGCCATGTCTTGCGCGTTCTTGCGCTCGTCGGAGCCTAACCGTCGGCCGCCGGCCCGGTCTTGAACAAATCGGACATTTCCAAGGTGCTTCTGCTGTCATGGAGCAGGGTGGCCGGGCTCAGGCCGGTGAGCGCCCAGAGCTCGCGGCTCATGTGCGCCTGATCGGTATAGCCTGCCGCGGCGGCAAGGCTGGCGAGCCCCGCTCCGCGGCACGGGCTGCGGCCGGCCAACGCCAGCAGCCGCTGCAGCCGGAGGACACGCTGGAACGTCTTCGGGCCGTAGCCGATCGCCGCCGTGAACCGTCGCCGCAGCCGCCGCTCCCCGATGTCCAGCGAGCGGGCGAGAGCTTCGATCCGCCCGGCAGGACGGCGCGCCAGCCAACGGGTCGCGGCGACAATCATGGGATCGGGCGGTCCGGCCGCGGCAAGGCGCCGGGCGAGCGACGCTTCGGCGGCAGACAGCCTCGCCGCGACCGATCGCTGCTCGATGACCCGCGCCGCGAGCGCTGCGCCGCCAGCACCCCAGATGTCGACGAGCGGGGTGTCCCGATTCAGGAGTTCGCTCGCCGGCAGGCCGAGCAGGCCGGGCGTCGCACCCGGGCGCAAGCGGACGCCGACAACGATCGTGCGCGGCAGGAGGGGCACCACCACCGGCCCCGTCGCCGGTCCCGCGACCACCGGCGGCGCCTCGCCGATCCAGACGATGTCGGCGCAGCCGTCCGGCAGCACACGGTGCTGGAGCACGCGCTCGCCCGCGCCGATCACCTGCGACCAGAGGCACAGTACTTGGGCCGCGAGCACCGGCCCCGGCCGGAACTCGCGGTAGCTCGAGGGCGGCATCTTTGGCATCTTTGATGTCATCCGGTCCATCGCGCGCCGCATCATCCCACGCTGCGCCGGCGGCCGAGAGCGTAGAGGGCGATGCCGCAGGCGACCGAGACGTTGAGGCTCTGCATGGCCGCGGCGATCGGCAGGCGGCAGGCGAGGTCGCAATGCTCGCGGACCAGGCGGCGAAGGCCGCTGCCCTCGGCGCCGAGGACGAGAGCGAGGTTGTCGACCTCCGGCGCCACGTCGATCGTCGCTTCGGCCGCCGCGTCCAGGGCGAGGCGCCAGTAGCCGAGCTCGGCCAGCTGGTCGAGCGCGCGGGCGAGGTTGACCACCTCGACCACCGGCACCAGATCGAGCGCCCCGGAGGCGGCTTTGGCCACCGTGCCGCCGAGCTCGGCGCTGCCGCGCGCCGGCAGGACGACCGCGCGCACGTCGAACGCCGCGGCCGAGCGCAGGATCGCGCCGACATTGTGCGGATCGGTCACCTGATCGAGCACGAGAACCAGGTTGCGGCCGGGCTCGGGGGCGGCGGCGCGCTTCAGCTCGAGCCGGGGCAGCGGTGCCGCGGACAGCGCGAGGCCCTGGTGCACTGCGCCCAGGCCGAGGCGACGGTCGAGCTCCTCGCGCTCGACGGTCAGGACCTCGAGCCCCGGGCGGCGCGCGGCCGCGTCGAGCCCGGCCAGGCTGTCGGCGGTCGCCAGCAGGCGATGGCAGCTGCGGCGCGGGTTCGCAAGCGCCGCCTCGACCGCATGGCGACCGTACAGCCAGAGGCCGTGAACGGCGCTCGCTTTGCGGGCCCCACTGCGGGTCGCGGCCGCCGGCACGCCGCCTCCCCTCGCGCCCAACGCCTTGGCGCCGGGTGCCTTGGCGCCGGCCTTCTTCTTTGGCGTCGCCGCCTGCGCGGTGGGGGGCCGAGGGCTCCGGCTGGGTCGCCGGCTGCGCCGCGAGCCAGGCCTGGAGCCGCGCTCACGCCTCATTGGAGCGCCCCCGCGAGCGTCCCGGCCATTGCGGTTGACAAAGGACTTGCAATAACCATACTCCCGCCCACCTTTCCCCTCCCGGGCAATGGATTGGCGGGATTGTAGGGCGTCTTGGAGGGGTGGCCGAGTGGTTAAAGGCAGCAGACTGTAAATCTGCCCGCGTATGCGTACGTAGGTTCGAATCCTACCCCCTCCACCAGACCACGGGTCCAGGAAAGGCGAGCGTCGGGTCTGCCGGTGATGGCCGAAGCGGGTGTAGCTCAATGGTAGAGCTCCAGCCTTCCAAGCTGGCGGTGTGGGTTCGATTCCCATCACCCGCTCCAGAGCCGCCCCGGTCGGCCGCCGCTGCGCTGTAGTCGAGGAATGCGAAGCGATGGCGAAGGCGAAGTTTGAGCGGACGAAGCCGCACGCGAACGTGGGGACGATCGGCCATGTCGACCACGGCAAGACGACGCTGACGGCGGCGATCACGAAGATTCTGGCGGAGACGGGTGGGGCGACCTACGTGAGCTACGACCAGATCGACAAGGCGCCGGAGGAGAAGGCGCGCGGGATCACGATCAACACGGCGCACGTCGAGTACCAGACGGAGAAGCGCCACTACGCGCACGTCGACTGCCCGGGGCACGCCGACTACGTCAAGAACATGATCACGGGCGCGGCGCAGATGGACGGGGCGATCCTGGTGGTCTCG
>JBKPDM010000455.1:0-19285 GCA_046727895.1 Pseudomonadota bacterium
AGAGAGAGGAGCGCTCAGAACCGAGCTGAAACGCCGTCAGTCGCCGAAGGGCCAGAGCCGATATCTGAGATCGTCGGAGTTCACGGCCGGCTCGACCGCGGTGATCCGATCGTCCTGGGCGACCCGAACCCAAAGGCGATCGGCCTGCGACTGCGAGCGAGCGATCCTGAGCCCGAGGCCCCAGTATCGGGCGCCCAAAGCCATGCCCTTGGATTCGGCATGATCGTAACGCAGCCAGCGGTCGGTGCCTTCGACCCGGATGGCGTCGGGCACGCCGTATTGCCGGTAGAGCTCGGCACGGGACTGGGGAAACCCTTCCTTTTGGTAGAACCAGCGCTGATTCTCCGTCTGCGAGCAGGCCACCAGCAGCACTGCGGCAGCGACGAGCCCGGTCAGGAAGGCCGCTCGTCTCATTTGAACAGGTTACCCGAGAGCTCGACCGTCTTCGGCGGCGGCAGGTCGGACTCGCTCTGGAATGGCCGCCAGATCATGCCCCGGCGCGTCTCGTAGACCCCGGTCACGATGCCGGCGTCATCGAATTCCACCGCCAGCTCGTAGGGGTGGTCCGCGTAGCACCACCTGAACGGGGTGATCACAAATATCTGGTCGAAACCGATCCGAAAGCAGCGCTGTTCGGAGACCGCGTAGTTGAGATAGTTGCGGCTCACGACCGTCGTGCCGATCTCCTCGGGCACATCCGGCACCGGGACACCGAGCTGCTGCACGACATCCGAGATGTTGGACCGACCGGCGACGATGCCGGAGGGATCGAGGTTTCTGGTGGCCTCGTTGGTCACCGTCTTTTCGAACGCGCAGGCCGAGACCAGGAGCGCCGCGCCCAAAACGCCGAGCCGAGCGAAGCGGAGCATGTCGTCAATCCCCGAATGCCCACCATTCCCAGGGGAGGTCTTTGGAGTTCTGCCCGACGCGCGCTGACTGCACGATTCCCTTCTCGTCGATCAGAAAAAGCGCCGTGTCGATCCCCATGTTGGTCTTCGAGATGGTGATGATGATCGCGGCCAGGGCTTCGGTCTTGGCATCGCCGTAGGTATAGGCCCAGAGTTGCTTGTTGCCGATCTGCGCGATCGAGGTGGGTGGCCCGCCGATCATCTTTTCCAGCTCGGCGGACGTGGTCTGGCCCGGCACGACACCGGAGACCCGGCTCTCCAGATCGGCCCGGTTGATCTGATTGCGGTTCCACGCGCAGCCACCGAGCGCGACGGCGAGCGCAGCGAGCAAAGCGGCGACGACTACGGAACTTCGGTTCATGGGATTGCGATCCCCCCCGCTGGCTCGGCGTTTTCCTGTTCTTCGGAAGCATTCAGCCGACATTCCCCATATGCCGGCAGCTTAAGACCGATCATGCACCACCCCAGCGCCGGAGGCAAGGCTAGCGAGGGCCTAACAAGCCCCGAGATTATGCAAAACCGCCATCCCCCCGACGCTGCGACGGGGGGCGCCAGCGCCGCAACGACCACGCCAGTCCACCGGCGCGCAAGACCCCGATGGCGCGACCACGGTTGGCCTGTGCCCCTTAATACGTTACGGATACGAAATTGGATCTGTGGATATGAAACCTCGCGTCCTACAACTAGAGGTCGAGCGCAAAGCGGATGATTCGAGCGAGGACTGGTGCCCGTCGTCGTGCGACCACGGCGCCGCGACGCTTGGCTGAGCGAACGATGGCGCTATGCCTCGGCCTCGCACTCGTCAGCTGCGCGCGCGAACCGCTGCTCGATCAGAGTGCCGCGACCCCGCCGCTCGTGCTCGCTCCCGCACGAGAGGCTGGAATCGCCGACGGCCGCGGCCGGTTTCGGGAGATCTTCTGCGCGCTGACCGAAGATCACGGCGCGGCCCTGCCGGACTACCGACCCTGCGATCAGGCCTTGCATCGCCTGCTCGACGAGCCGCCGGCCAGCGGGCGGGAGGTCAATCTCGGCCGCAGCGATGGCGGCTTGCGCCTGGTGATCGTTCCGGGCCTGGCGGCGCAGTGCGTCGGCGAGCAGGCGATACCTCTGCGCCTCGCATGGCGGCATGTCGAACGGCTCGGCTACGAGGTGAGCGTGATCAACGTCGACGGCCTGTCGAGCAGCGAGCGCAACGCCGCACAGATCCGAGACGCGATTGTGCGCATGGCCGACGAACCGGCGCGGCCGATCGTGCTGCTCGGCTACTCGAAAGGCGGAGCCGATGTGCTGGAAGCCGCTGCCGACCCAGAGGTCGGGGCGCGCGTGGCGGCCGTCGTCACGCTGGCAGGGGCGATCAACGGCTCGCCGCTTGCCGACAAGGCCCCCAAAGCCTTGCTCGAACTGCTTGCCTATCTGCCGGGCACCGACTGCGGGCCGGGTGATGGCCACGCGCTGGACAGCCTTCGGCGTGGCTATCGGATGAGGTGGCTGGCGACGCACCGCCTGTCGTCGGCGATCCGCTTCTACTCGCTCGTCACCTTTACCGATTACGGTCAGGTGTCGTCGCTGCTGCGCGCGTCGTACGACGATCTCAGCCTGATCGATCCGCGCAATGACGGCCAGCTCATCTTCTACGATCAGATCGTCCCCGGCAGCACGTTGCTCGGCTATCTCAACGCTGACCACTGGGCCGTGGCGGTGCCGATCGCGCGCGAGCACCCGGTGATCGGGCCGCTGGTGATCGATCACAACGCCTTTCCGCGCGAGATCCTGCTCGAGGCGATCCTGAAATACGTCGAGGAGGATCTGCGTGCGGTCCGGCCCGACGGTCGACCCGGGCGCCCGCGAGGGTGAAGACTGCGCGGAGGGTATCAGGTGATGTGCGCGAACTCGACCAGCGCATCGAGCGTGGCGTCCGGCTGCTCGACCATCAGCATGTGACCGGCGGCCGGCAGGGCGATGAACCTGGCGCCCGAGATCGCTTCGGCCAGCTCGGCCGCGTGGCGCGGCGGCGTCATGCGGTCGAACTCGCCGGCCATGACCAGGGTCGGGCAGCGCAGCCTCGCCGCCGCCTCGAAGCCGCTCTGGTAAGCGTTGCAGGCAGCGAGATCGGTGTGCAGCACGCCACCGGCCGAGCGCTCGAGCAGACGCAGGCCATGGCCCATCATCCAGCTGCCCGGGGCCTTGTGGCCGCCGATGTGCCCGGCTGGCCCGAAGCCCCAGTCGCAGATCAGCTCGGCGGCGAGCGGCCCCGACCCGGCGGCGGCCTCGAGCAGAGCCGGGTGGACCGGCATCTTCGCAGCCGCGCCGAGCAGGGCGAGCCGCGCGACCCGCTTGCGGTGGCGCGCCGCGAGCTCGAGGCTGATCAGGGCACCCATCGAGTGGCCGACCAGGTTCACCGCGGCGCTGTCCATGGCCGCGATCAGCTGCCAGAGCCAGTCCGCCATGGTCGCGATCGAATCCCGCAAAGGGCCACCGCTGCGGCCGTGGCCCGGCAGGTCCACCGCGAGCGCATTCCAGCCCCGATAGGCGAAGTGGCGCGCCTGCAGCGGCCAGATCGTGTGGTCCATGCCGGCGCCGTGCACGAACAGGATCGTCGGCCGGTCCGGCTCGAAACGCTTGCCGTAGTCCGCGAGGAAGACGCTGGCGCCGTCGAGGTTCACGTCCATCGCCGCTCAGCCTCGCTGCGACCGGTGGAGTGCCCGCCCCAGGTCCTCGATGATGTCGTCCGGGTCCTCGAGCCCGACCGAGAGGCGGATCATGTCCTCGCCGACGCCCGCGGCCTTGAGCGCCTCGGCGCCGACCTGCAGGTGCGTGGTCGAGCCGGGGTGGATCACCAGCGTCTTGGCGTCGCCGACGTTGGCGAGGTGCGAGGCGAGCGCGCACGCCTCGATGAAGCGCCGCCCCGCCGCGCGCCCGCCCCTGACCCCGAAGCTGATCATCGAGCCGGCGCCCTTCGGCAGCAGCTTCCTTGCGAGCCGATAGTCGGGATGCGTGGCGAGCGAGGGGTGGAGCACCCAGGCGACCGCCTCATGGGTGGCGAGAAACTTCACGACCACGTGGGTATTGACGATGTGCCGCTCCATCCTGAGCGGCAGGGTCTCGACCCCCTGAAGGATCAGGAAGGCGTTCTGAGGGCTCATGCAGGCGCCGAAGTCGCGCAGCCCCTCGGTCCGCGCCCGCATGTGGAAGGCGGACGGGCCGTAGGTCTCGCTGTACACCAGGCCGTCGTAGCCGGGATAGGGCTCGGTCATGGTCGGGAATTTGCCGGATGCCTGCCAGTCGAAGCGGCCGCCGTCGACGAGAACGCCGCCGATCGCGACGCCGTGGCCGCCCAGCCACTTGGTCGCCGAATGCAGGACCAGATCGGCGCCCCGCTCGAAGGGCCGGCAGAGGTAGGGCGTCGCGAAGGTGTTGTCGATCAGGAGTGGCAGGCCGTGGTCGTGGGCAACCTCGGCGATCCTGGCGATGTCGAGCACCTCGAGGCCGGGATTGCCGATCGTCTCGCCGAACAGGAGGCGGGTCTCGGGCCGGATCGCCGCGGCGAAGGCGGCCGGATCGCGCGGCTCGACGAACGATGTGGTGATGCCGAAGCGGGGGAGCGTGAGCTTGAACAGATTGGTGCTGCCGCCATAGAGGGACTTGGACGAGACGATGTGGCCGCCTGCGCCCATCAGGGTCGCGATCGCCAGATGCAGCGCCGCCTGGCCGCTCGCCGTCGCGACTGCGCCGACCCCGCCCTCGAGCGCCGCGAGCCGCTCCTCGAGCACCGCCGTCGTCGGGTTGGAGATGCGCGAATAGATGTGCCCGGCCCGCTCCAAGTTGAACAGGGACGCCGCCTGCTCGGCGTCGGTGAACACGTAGGAGGTGGTCTGATAGATCGGTACCGCGCGCGCCCCGGTCGCCGGGTCCGGGCGCTGCCCGGCGTGCAGCGCGAGCGTGTCGAACTTGAGGAGCTTGGGATCCATCGCCGTCTCTCCACCGGGACCGGGCCGCCGCTTCGCCACCTGATTGGGCCCCTACCCCTGCTTGGTAGGCCAAAGCCCGCCCGCGCGCCAAGCCCCCAAGGCGACGGCGCGAACCAAGCAAGTCGGGACTTCCTGCGCTGCGCATTAACCGAAGATTAACTTTGGCGGGCGTTAACTTTTTTTCGGGTGGTCCATGCGACCGTGGGAATCCGTGCCGGCTGGCACATCACCCGGATGGCGGCCCTGTCCGGCCACGTCAGGCCGCTCTCTCTGCCGCGCTGTTGTTGAAGCGCCGCAAGCCCGACTTCGAGTTGGCCCGCGTGCCCGGGTTGCGGCGCCGCTGGCGCGCCCCGCAGCCTCACAGCCAGCCGGAGAGCTCACGGGTGACGATGGCGGCGAGCAGCGCGATGTGATCGTCGCCGTCATTGAGGCAGGGAATGAAGGTGAAGTTGGCACCGCCGTGCTCGAGGAAGCTCTCGCGCGCCGCGATCGCGAGCTCCTCGAGGGTCTCGAGGCAGTCGGCGGCGAAGCCGGGCGCCACGATCGCGAGATTCTTGACGCCGGCCGCGGCCAGGCTGCGGACGGTCTCATCGGTGTAGGGCTGGAGCCACTCCTCACGGCCGAAGCGGGACTGAAAGGTGAGGCGAAGCCGGTTCTCGTCCCAGCCGAGGCGCGAGCGTAAGAGGCGCGCGGTCTTGGCGCACTGGCAGTGGTAGGGGTCGCCGAGCAGGAGATGGCGCTTCGGCAGGCCGTGGAACGAGGCGAGCACCACGTCCGGTTGCCAGGACAAGCCGGCGAGATGGGCCTCGATCGAGCGCGCGAGCGTCTCGATGTAGAGCGGGTGATCGTGGTGGGGCGGCACCGTGCGGATCGCCGGTTGCCAGCGCTCCCGCATCAGCGCCCGAAAAGCCTGATCGTAGGCGGTCGCGGTGCTCGCGGCGGCATATTGCGGGTAGAGCGCGAACAGGAGAAGCCGGCTGCAGCCCGCCTCGATCATCCTCCGGATCGCCGCGCCAGTCGAAGGCTTGCCGTAGCGCATCGCCCACTCGACCAGCAGCTCGTGGTCGGGCAGAGCCTGGGCGAGCGCGGCGGACAGTTTCTCGCTCTGGCTGCGCGTGATCGTGCGCAGCGGCGACTCGTCCTTGTCCCGGTTCCAGATGGCGGCGTAGGCCCGGCCGCTGCGAAACGGCCGCGAGGGCAGAATACGCAGATAGAGCAGCGGCTTCCAGATCAGCGGATTGACGTCGACGACCCGCTTGTCGCTCAGGAATTCCTTGAGATAGCGCCGCATCGACCAGTAGTCGGTGCCGTCCGGCGTGCCGAGGTTGAGCAGCAGCACGCCGATGCGCGCCGGCTTGATCGGCGGATGATCCCTGGGCAGGCGGCGGGCATCGGCCTGGATGCTGGCCGCCGCCCCGCTCGTCGCCGGAGCGCCAGATGGCTTCACCTCGTCCACCGTGCCAATCCCTCCTGACGTGTGTGCGGTACCACATCGTGCCGGTCGACTGCTACGCGGCGCTCCGCCGGCTCGGATCACATGCCGGATTCGGTGCGAGATTGCCCGCTCATGCGAGCGAAATGAGCGGTGGCAACATGCGGGCGCGGGCAGAAGAGGCCGAGCGCCGTCCGGACGGGCGGCGTATTGATCAAGCCGCGCGCCAGGGGCCCCGCGCGGCATGGCAGTGGCGCGTCGCGAGGCCTTTTTAACCGAAGGTTAACCTTTGCGCGGTCAACTCTTTCTTCGGATGGTCCATGCGACCGTGGGAATCCATGCCCGCGGTTGGGGCGGACGGATCCGCGGGGTCGCATGGATCAGCGGACGGGAACACGCTAAGGGGCTAAGGGGTGACGAAAGGTTAAACCGGGCAATACCTAGAGGAGGGCGGCGCATGGCGGACCGGCGCTCGATCGCGGCGACGCTGGTGGGGGAGCTGCGCGGGCGCGGGGTGCGGCGGATTTTCGGCCTGCCCGGCGGCGGCAGCAGCCTCGATCTGATCCAGGCGGGCGCGGAGCAGGGCATCGACTTCGTCCTCGCCCGCAGCGAGACCGCCGCCGCGATCATGGCGGCAACCACAGCCGAGCTCTCCGGGACGCCGGGCGTCGTGCTGACCGGGCTCGGGCCGGGCGCGGCCGCGGTCACCAACGGTCTCGCCCAGGCCGCCCTCGATCGCGCCCCGCTCGTGCTGGTGACCGATGCCTATCCGCCCGAGGTCGCGGCCTGGGTCACCCATCAGCGGATCGACCACGCCGCCTTGTTCGCACCGCTGGTCAAGGCGTCGCTCGCGCCGGGCGGGGCGACCACTCGGGGCGAGCTGCGCTGTCTGCTCGATCTCGCCATGACGGCGCCGCAGGGCCCGGTGCACATCGATCTCAGCGCTCCGGCCGCAAAGGCGTCGATGGCCGGGACGGACCTCGACCAACCACCGCCGGTTCGCGCCGCTGACCCTCGCCAGATCGAGGCGGCTCGAGCCCTGCTCGAGCGCGCCGAGCGGCCGGTGCTGTTGCTGGGGCTGGGCGCGCGGCGCGCGCCGGCCGCCGCCCGGGCGTTGGCGGAAGCGCTCGGCGGGCCGGTGCTGACCACCTGGAAGGCCAAGGGAGTGATTGCCAGCGATCATCCGCTGTTCGTCGGCCTGTTCACCGGCGCCGAGGCGGAGGCGGTCTCTGTCGCCGAGGCCGACCTGATCGTGCAGTTGGGCTTCGATCCGGTCGAGCTGATCCCGCGGCCCTGGCGCTACCGCGCCCCGATCATCGACATCGCCGAGGTTGCGGAGCAGACCCACTATGCCAGGCCCAGCGCGGCCATGATCGGACCGCTCGAAGAGGCCGCTTCGGCGCTCGTAGGCGTCAGGCGGCGGGGCGGCTGGTCGGCGACGGCGATCGCCTCGTTCCGCCGGCGGATTGCCGAGCGGCACAGGATGCCGCCGTCATCGGCGATCGGCCCGCAGGCGGTGGTCGAGGCGGCGCTCGAGGTCGCCCCGGCTGGCTGTCGGGCCACGATCGACGCCGGCGCCCACATGTTCCCGGTGATCGCGCAGTGGCCCGCGCGGGCGCCGAACGACGTCCTGATCTCGAATGGCCTTGCGACCATGGGCTTTGCCCTGCCGGCGGCGATCGCCTCGGCGCTCGAGGAGCCGGCGCGGCCGGTGATCGCGTTCATCGGCGACGGCGGGCTGATGATGACGCTCGGCGAGCTGGCGACCGCGGCCGAGCGGGCCAGCGCGCTCCTGGTCCTGGTGTTCAACGACGGGGCGCTCTCGCTGATCGATCTGAAGCAGCAGGGCCGCGGCCTGCCGAGCCGCGGCTGCCGGACCGGGCCGGTCGACTTCGCCGCCGCGGCGCGGGCGCTCGGGCTCGAGGCCGAGCGGGTCACGTCGATCGCCGACCTCAGGCCCGCGATCGCCCGGGCGCTTGGCTCACGGAGGCCGGCGCTGATCGACGTGCCGGTCGACCCCTCGGGCTACCCCGCGCTCCTCAGGGCGATTCGCGGCTGAGCCGGCCCCGGAAGGCAAGGCCGCAGCGCAAGCGCCGAGCCGTCCCCGGGCAGGGGACGCTCAGATTTGCGCCTTGGGATCGAACCTGGGCGCGCGCTTCTCCTTCAGCGACGAGAGACCCTCGCGCACGTCGGGACCGGCGAAGCCCAGGAACTCGAGGGCGAGCGAATTGTCGAAGGTCGGCCCCATCATCCGGAGCCAGTTGTTGAGCGCGTGCTTGGTCCAGCGGATCGCGGTGGGCGAGCCGGCCGCGAGCCTCTTCGCGACCTCCAGCGCCTTTTCGAACAGCTCGTCCTCCGCCACGGCGAGCGAGATCAGCCCGATCCGCTCCGCCTCCTCGCCCGAGATCGGCTCGCATAGCAGCAGATGGTACTTCGCCTTGGCCATGCCGCACAAAAGGGGCCAGACGATCGCCGCGTGGTCGCCCGCAGCGACCCCGAGCCGCGTGTGGCCATCGATGATCCGCGCCGACTTCGCCGCAATCGAGACGTCGGCCAGTATCCCACAGACCAGCCCCGCGCCGACCGCAGGCCCATGCATGGCGGAGACCACCGGCTTGGCGCAGTTGATGATGTTGTAGACCATCTCGCGCGCTTCGCGCCAGACGCGGGTCAGCGTCTCGAAATCGTTGGCCATGGCCTCGACCAGCTCGAGATCACCGCCGGCGGAAAAGGCCTTGCCGGCGCCGCGGATCATCGCCACCGAGACGTCGGGATCGGCATCGATGTCGCGCCAGACGTAGGCCAGCTCCTGGTGCATCCTGGCGTCGGTCGCGTTCAGACGACCCGGACTGTCGAGCACGATGCCCAGAATCCGCTCGGCCGGTCGCTCGAACTTCAAACGCTGATATTTTGCGTAGAGGTTGGTCATCATACCCTTTGCCTCGCCGTCCTCGCGCAGCAGGCCTCAAAGGGCAGGTCACGTCAACGCCGGCCGGGCTTCAAGCGCTCCGTCCCGCGGCGAGACGTCAGGTAGCACCGCCCGCGACGCGGCGCCAAGCAACGGATGCTGCGCGCCGTCGCTCACGCGGCGCCGATTTTCGCGTCGTATCTCCGGCGGCGCAGCTGGCGCGGGTAGTCAAAGGCGCGCTCCGCGACATCCCTGGCATACTGGAGCATCTTGTAGCGGGACCTGCGAAACGCCAGCATGCTGAACGGGACGTTGCCGTACTTCGCCTTATACGCGTTGGCGCCGCCCCAGTCGTGAAAACGTACGCCGCGCTCCTTCCAGTAGCGCATGGCGAACCAATGCAAGGCTTCGTTCGGCCGCACGAGCTGATGCTCGCGCAGGCTGCCGTTGCCCCAGAAGAAGGACATCGATCCGAACCCCGGAAAGATCCCGGTTGCGATGCAGCGACCGCCGGAGTCGCGCACCCGCGCGAGCAGGAGGTCGCCCGAAGGATGGACGTGATCGATCAGTTTCTGCACGCGATCGGGGGAATAGGTCGGTTTCAGCTCCTGCTTGGCGAACACGTCCAGCAGGTGGGCATGATACTCTTCGGCGAAGCCGTCCGGTGAGGCGGGCTCGACGGTGACGCCGCATTTTTCCGATTTGCGGATCGCCCGGCGACAAGCGCTGGTCATGTTCTCGAACAACTGCTGCTCGCTCTGGGTCAGATCGGTGAGAAAGGTGCTCACCAGCCGGTATGCGAAGCCGGCCGTGGCGCCCGTCGGCGAGCGTGCAGTGGCGGTCCGTGACCTCGACATGCAGGCAGCCCAGGTCGTCGAAAGCGAACCGTTCGAGCGCCTGGAGCGCCTCGGCTCGCGACACCTCCGGCGCCAGGTTGAAGCCCATGTGGGGGGTCGTCCAGCCGCGGAAGGGGCTGCCAAGAATCGGGATGCCGCAGCGACGAAAGAGAATGCCGCTGAAGAAGCCGACCGTCCGCCCGCTCTCATCCAGCCGCGCCACCACGACGTCACCGTCGGTGAACGAGGCGACGAACTGGAGCCAATGAGGTCTCTGGGCAAACGTCCGATCCTCGAACGCGTCCAGAGCCTGCCAGTCGACCTCCTCGAGAGCGAGTCTGTGGAAGGCAGGCAAGGAATTCACCCCCGAGCTCTGCGTAGCGACCCTCGGCGCGCGGCACCCAGCGTCAGCGCGTCGCCCAATCGCTTCGCTGAGACGGCCACTCTTCAGATAAAGCATGAATGACGAATCGACCCTTAATGCCTCGGGAAAACCAACCATGCTTTCTTGTTCTGATCATGGTTAACATCCGGGTCAGAAGTGGTCGCAACAACCCGCTATCGGACGTCCTCGGAAACTCCGCAGCAACAGCGGCATGATTTAGTGGGCCGATTGCAGCGGCGGCCTCCTGGCCGGGCGGCGGAACGCCGTAGCGCAGCACCAAGCTCCGAGGCGAGTCCATGGACGCGACGGGAACTTTCGCCATTTCGCTCGATTTCGAGCTGTTTTGGGGTGTCCACGACAAGCGGGCGCTGGCGGATTACGGCCGCAACATCCTTGGCGGCCGCGAGGCGATTCCCCGCATGCTCGAGCTGTTCGCGCGCCACGACGTTCATGCGACCTGGGCAACGGTCGGCCTGCTGTTCTTCGATGATAAGGAGGAGTTGCTGGAGTACCTGCCGGCCGAGCGGCCCCAGTACGTCAATTTCGCGCTTTCGCCCTATCCCCTGATCGCCAACATCGGCGCGAACGAAAGCAAAGATCCGTATCACTATGGACTATCGCTGATCCGCCGCATTCAGGCCTGTCCGGGCCAGGAGATCGCGACTCATACGTTCTCACACTATTATTGTCTCGAGGCAGGCCAGACCCCTGAACAGTTTCGCGCCGATCTTTGCGCCGCCGGCCGCGCCGCCGCGCGGCTCGGCATTTCGCTGCGCAGCCTGGTCTTCCCGCGCAACCAGTTCAACCAGGTCTATCTGGAAATCTGCCGGGACGCCGGGATCCGGACGGTTCGAGGCAATCAGCGCTCGTGGCTCTATCGAACCAGGCCGAACCGCAAGGAAGGTCTGATCCAGCGGGGCTGCCGTCGCCTCGATCACTACCTCTCCCTCTCGGGCCACAACGATGTCACGCCCGAGCAGCCCGCGGATGGCGTGATCGACATTCGCTCGAGCCGCTTCCTGCTGCCGGCATCGGATCGGATCGGGCCGCTCGCCGCGCTCGCCCTCAAGCGAATTACCAATGGCATGACCCATGCCGCCAGGACCGGCAGGGTCTACCATCTCTGGTGGCATCCGCACAATTTGGGAGCGGATCTCGAAGCCAACATGAAGCTGCTGGCTTCGGTTCTGGATCACCACAGGCGATTGGCCGACGCGCACGGCATGGTCTCGCGCAACATGGACGAAATCGCGCAAACCGGCCTGCTCGGCTGGACCGTGACCCTGAACCAGCGACCGAGGGCGCGCTCAGCCGCCAGCGGCTCGCCGGACGGTCCTTGGGCGTCTGATCCTTGGCATCATGAGTCGCTGATCTCCGGCCTGAGGGCCGCCATCAGCGAGGGGCGAGAACGAGCTCCGCCTGGACGTTCGCGCTGACAGTTTCCAGATCGGGCAGCGCCGCCGGCGGCGGCGCCGGCGCCGCCTCGGCCAGCGTCGCTCGAAACATCGGCCGCACCGGCGGTTCGCCCGGCGCCTCGCCGACCCGCAGGGTCTCGATCGCCAGCACGCGCATGGCCATGCTGCCGGCCACCTGCTCGGCGCGCCTTCGGAGCGCTCCGATGGCCTCGATGGCGAGCTGGTCCTCGACCTCGCGCCGGGTCTCGGCGCTCAGCTGGTAGGTGAGGCCCTTGAGGAGCAGGCCGTCCTCTTGCAGCGTGCCGGCGAGCTCAAGCAGCGCTGCCGCCTCCTGCCCGGTCAGGCTGAGATCCTGCTCGGCGATCCAGGCGCCCGGGCGGCCCTCGTTGTCGCGCTCCTGGTAGACGCGATAACCGCCCGTCGCCGCGCGGACGCTCGCCACCGCTCGCGCCTTTTTGATGGCGGCCGTCATTGCCGAATTCACCGTCGCCTGCGCCTCGCGCGCCGCGGCCGCCTCGCCGCGCGCCGAAAGGATCGCGACCAGCGTGTCCTGCTCGACCTCGCGGGTCGCGGTCTCGCTCATCACCAGCTTGGTCCGCGGCGCTTCGTCGGCGAGCGCCGGCGCCGCGAGCGCAACGATCAGGCCAATGCCCAGAGCAAGACGTCTCGACAGCGATGATGTCACCGACGCCGGTCGACCTCTAAAAGCCGATCCGACTCGCCGGGGGTCATCTGGATCGAATGCTGACGCGTTAGGCATCCTCGGTTCTCTCGACCTTGCGTTCGCGCCTGGGAGCTCAGTTTGGCGACCTCGCTCCAGCGCTCTAGCTATCAGAAGCCCGCGCGCGCCGACAGCCACCTGTTCGAGGTCAAGCGTGCCGGTGGGTTGCGCGGCGGCCAGCGGCACTCAGACGTCGAGCTCGTCGACCAGCCCGGCGTTCTGCTGGATGAAGGCGAGGCGGAGCTCCGGGCGGCGGCCCATCAGCTGCTCGACCAGCTCGCCGACCAGCTCGCCCGTCGCGGGATCGATCTCGACCCGCTCGAGGGTCCGCGTCCTTGGGTCCATGGTGGTCTCGCGCAGCTGCCTCGCCGACATCTCGCCGAGGCCCTTGAAGCGGCTGATCTCGACCTTCCGGCCCTTGAAGCGGGAAGTGATCAAATGATCGCGATCGGCTTCGTCGCGGGCGTAGGCGATCTCCCCGACGGCGCTGAGACGAAACAGCGGCGGCTGGGCGAGGTAGAGATGGCCCGCCGCGATCAGCTGCGGCATCTCACGGAAGAAGAAGGTCATCAGGAGTGCGGCGATGTGCGCGCCGTCGACGTCGGCATCGGTCATGATCACGACCTTGTCGTAGCGCAGATCCTCGCCGCGGTAAGCCTTGCCGTGGCCGCAGCCCAGCGCGGTCACCAGATCGGCCAGCTCCCGGTTGGCCCGGAGCTTGTCCAGGCTCGCGCTGGCCGCGTTCAGGATTTTGCCGCGCAGCGGCAGGATCGCCTGGGTCTCGCGCTCGCGGGCCTGCTTGGCCGAGCCGCCCGCCGAGTCGCCCTCGACCAGGAACAGCTCGGTGCCCTCGCGGCCGTCGATCGTGCAGTCGGCGAGCTTGCCCGGCAGGCGCAGCTTGCGCGTCGCGGTCTTGCGCGCGATGTCCTTGGAGCGCCGGCGCGCGAGTCGCTCCTCGGCGCGGCTCAGGATGTGCGCGAGCAGGGCGCCGCCGGCCTCGGAGTGCCCGGACAGCCAGTGGTCGAAATGGTCCTTCAGCGACAGCTCGACCTGGCGAGCGGCTTCGGGCGCGACCAGCCGGTCCTTGGTCTGGCCCTGAAACTGCGGGCTTGGAGTGAACAGGGACAACAGCACACAGGCGCTGCCGAGCAGATCGTCGGCGGTGACCTGCGCGACCTTCTTCGCCCCGGTCAGCTCGCCGTAGGCCCGCAGCGCCCGGATCAGCGCGCTGCGCAGCGCCTGCTCGTGCGAGCCGCCCTGCGGCGTCGGCACCGTGTTGCAGTAGAGGCCGCCGTAGGGTTCCTCGTCGAGCGGCCAGGCGATCGCCCATTCAACCCGGCCCTGGCGGTCGCCAAGCTCGGCCTCGCCCGTGAACGGCAGATCGGTGACGCACTCGCGCCCGGCGAGCGTCGCCTTCAGGAAATCCTCCAGCCCGGCCGGGAAGTGAAACACCTCGCGCTCGGGCACGCCGGTCGTGCCGGCGAGCAGCTCCGGATCGCACTGCCAGCGGATCTCGACGCCGCGGAACAGATAGGCCTTGCTGCGCGCCATGCGGTGCAGGAGCGTTGGCCGAAAGCGAGCCGTCGTGCCGAAGATCTCGCTGTCGGGCCGGAAGCGGACCATCGTGCCACGCCGGTTCGGCGTGTTGCCGAGCGCCTCGAGCTTGGCCTGGGGCAGGCCACGCCGGTAGCGCTGGCGCCAGAGCTGCCGGTTGCGTGCGACTTCGACCACCAGCTCCTCGGCGAGCGCGTTGACCACCGAGAGGCCGACCCCGTGCAGTCCGCCCGCGGTCTGATAGACCCTGGCGCCGAACTTGCCGCCCGAGTGCAGGGTGGTCAGGATGACCTCGAGGGCGGATTTCTTCGGAAACTTGGGATGCGGATCGACCGGGATGCCGCGGCCGTTGTCACGCACGGTGACCGTGCCGTCGGCTTCGAGCGACAGCTCGATCCAGTCGGCGTAGCCGGCCACCGCCTCGTCCATGGCGTTGTCGAGCAGCTCGGCGACCAGATGGTGCAGCGCCCGCTCGTCGGTGCCGCCGATGAACATGCCGGGACGCCGGCGGACCGGCTCGAGCCCCTCGAGAACCTCGATGTCGGCGGCGGAATAATCGGCCGGCGTGCTGGCTGGACGCGGCTCGCGCTGGACAAGGTCGTGCATGGCCAGCTTATATGCTCCGGACGTTGAATGAAAACAAGCCGCTTTCGCTCCATATCCGGTAGGATCGCGAGATGAAGGCCCAAGATGTAGTCGCTCAAAGCCGCGGGCCGATGGCGACGAGATGAACGCTGCCCGTCTGACCCGGCGTTGGCAGGAGGCCGCCGGCGACCCGGCGCGCATGGTCGAGGCGCTGGTCGATGAGATCAACGATCCGACCACCGGTCTCGTTACGCGCGATTTCCTGCGTGCGGAGCTCGCTCTGGTGCGCGAGGAGATCGCGACCCTGCGCGGCGAGCTGAGATCGGAGATCGCTGCCGTGCGCGCTGAGATCGTTGGTGTGCGCGGCGAGTTGAGGTCGGAGATCGCTGGGGTGCGGGGCGAGATCGCTGGGGTGCGGGGCGAGATCGCTGGGGTGCGGGGTGAAATCTGGCGCGTGGTCCTCACCGTGTTCGGCATCCAGATCGCGCTGGTCGGGATCCTAGTCACAGTTCTCTTTCAGATCCTCCGCTGAGGCCGCCGATGGCTGAGGACGTGATCGCAGGGCACATCGAGGGGCGGGGCGAGCCGGCGGTCCGCACGCTCGCCATGCCGGCCGACACCAACCCCTCCGGCGACATCTTCGGCGGCTGGGTGCTCGCGCAGATGGACCTCGCCGCCGGCATCGTCGCCGCGCAGCGCGCACACGGCCGGGTCGCGACCGCGGCGCTGGACGGCATGTCGTTCCACCGGCCCGTCTATGTCGGCGATCTGGTCAGCTGCTACGCGAAGGTGGCCCGGATCGGGCGCAGCTCGATGACCGTTCTGGTCGACACCTTCGTCCTGCGCGGTCGCACCGGGGAGGAGGTCAAGGTGACCGAGGGCCGCTTCACCCTGGTCGCGATCGACGAGCAGGGCCGCCCGCGCCCCGTCCCGCCTGAGGCGAGCTGAGGCGACCCGCCGCAGCGCACTCTCGGCAAAGTGGTAAGCGAGGAACGACGGCAACGCAGCTCTATCTGGTGCAGCACGGCGAGGCGCGGCCGGCCGAGGTCGATCCGGAGCGGCCGCTGAGCGTCGCCGGCGAGGCGGACGTCCGGCGCATCGCCGCATTTCTCGCCGGCAGCGGCGTTCGGGTCGCGCGCGTCCTGCACAGCGGCAAGCGGCGGGCGGAGCAGACCGCCGGGGGCCTCGCGGCGGCCCTGGCGCCCGGCATCGCACCGGCGAGCCGCGGCGGGCTGAACCCGAACGATTTGACCGAGAGCCTGGCACTCGAAGTCGCCGGGTGGCAGGAGGACACCATGCTGGTCGGCCACCTGCCATTCATGGCCAGGCTGGTCAGCCGTCTGGTTGCCGGGCGGGAGAATGCCGGCGTGGTCGCCTTCGAGCCCGGCAGCGTGGTCTGCCTCCTGCGCACCGATCAGGGCGCCTGGACCATCGCGTGGATGCTGCGCCCCGGGCTGCTCGCCGGCGATCGATGATTGCGGCCGGGCCGGCATGCCGCCGGCAGCGGACGGCCGATCCAGCGCCTTGAGCCGGACGCGGAGCCGCGCGCTCTGGCGCATGCTCGATGCTGGCGCGAACCTAGATGCCGGCAGCGACGCGGCGATCGAGCCGCTCCAGCAGCCGGTCGAGCTCGGCGTGGTCGAGGGCATCGAGCGCGGCGCCGGGCGGCCGCAGCACCGGGCTCGCAAGCACGCGCCGACGGTGCAGGATCTCCTTGCGGATCGCGAGCCCGATCCCCGGCTGCTGCTCGTAGCGGATCAGCGGCAGATAGGCGTCGTAGAGGTCGAAGGCTGCCTCCTCCCGGCCGGCTGCGAACCGCTCGTAGACCTCGACCAGGAGCTCCGGGTAGGCGAAGCCGCTCATCGCGCCGTCGGCACCGCGGGCGAGCTCGAGCGGATAGTAGAGCGCGCCGTTGCCGACCAGGATGGCGACCCGGCGCCGGCCGTCACGCTCGGCAGCCGTGCGGATGCGCGAGATCTTGCCGAGCCCGGGGCAGTCCTCGTGCTTGAGGACCTTGATCTGCGGCAGGTCGTCGACGAGGCGATTGAACAGGCTCACCGAGAGGTGGACGCCAGTCGCCTGCGGGTAGTCCTGGAGGACGACGGGGACGTCCTCGCCGATCGCCTGGCAGAGCTGGTGCAGGTAGCCCTCGATCTGCTCGTCCGTGGCCAGGCCCGAGGGCGGTGGCACCATGACCGCGGCCGCGCCGAGCGACATGGCATCGCTGGTAAGCGCGGCGAGCGAGGCGAGCCCGGGACTGCTCACGCCGACCACGACCGGCACCTCGCCGGCGACCTGCCTGAGGGTCGAGCGGATCACGAGGCGGGCCTCGTCATGAGTGAGCTTCTGCGCCTCACCCATCATGCCGAGGATCGTGATGCCGTGGACGCCGGCATCGATATAGAAGCCGATCAGCCGCTCGAGGCTGGTCGGATCGAGCGCGCCGTTGTCGGCGAACGGCGTCGCGGCGATGATGAACACACCCTTGGCGGTTTCGTCGAGCAGATGTCCGGGCATGGCTTCATGAGCCCCCGAGCATGAGGTGGCCGATCCATCGGAGCACCTCGCGGTGTCATCTTCAAGACCAATCGGCCGACCGGCGGTTCGTGGGGATTTGGCCGGCCGTTGGTCGGGCCGGGGCGAAGCTCCGGAGGATGAGTTCACTGCATCGCGCGGCCGGATCGCAGCGTCTGTCTAACTTCGCAGTTGACCGGCAGCCGCATCTTCTGCGAAGCGTGAGCTGAAACCTTTGAGTCGGAGCCCTTCGGTGTCGTTCAACCAAAAAGCGCCGGCAGGCATTGGCCAGCTCAAGGGGGCTCGCTCTGTTGGAGCCAAGGCAATGCGCAAGGATCGTCATTCGGCTCAGCCACCGGCCCTTAGGGAACTCTTCGCCGAACGACAGGTTTATGTGCGCGCCGGAATGACCAGCCGCTACGTCACGATTTCCCGCGCCCTGCAGATCTGGGCGACGCTCGGCGTGACCGTGCTCGTCGCGTGGCTCGGCCTTGCGTCCTACGCCGCGGTCGCCAAACACCTGGAGGCGGTGGCCCAGGGCCGCGAGGTCGCTCGCCTGGAAGCGGTGACCAAGGCCCTGCAGGCCAAGATCGAGGCGGCCCAGGCTGACCGCAGCACACCGGCGGCGGTGCCGCCAGCGTCGGACCTGGCGGTTAAGCTGGCCGCGGCCAAGGAGGGCCGAGAGCGCGCCCTGACCCTGGCCAAAGCGTCAGCCGCCGAATCGGCCGAGCTGCGGCGCGAGCTCACCCTGGCCGAAGACCAGCGGCGCGAATTGACGGCCGATCTCAACCGACAGACCATTGTGGCGAAACCTGCCGACCTCGGGCCGGAGGGAGCTGCGAGCAAGTCGGACGCCGCGCCGGTGGCGGCCACCCTGATGGCACCTCTGAGCCCCGCGGCCGGACCGAGCGAGAACGCAGGCTGCGCCGCTCAATGACCCGCGGCCCGGCGCGGGGCTGCTCAGCTCGCCGCCGCAACCGGCGCGCCGTGGGCGAAGCCTGACGCCAGCTGGCCGATGCGCCTGATCATCGCATGCAGGCCATTCGCCCGGGTCGGGCTCAGGTGTGCACCGAGGCCGATCTGCTCGAAGACGCACGGCGGATTGTCCAGAATCTCCTGCGGCGCGCGGTTGGCGTAGAGCCGCAGCAAGAGCGCGATCAGCCCCTTGACAATGAAGGCATCGGAGTCCGCCCGGATGCGCATCCGCCCCGTCGCGGGATCGAGCTCGGCGATCATCCAGACCTGCGACTGGCAGCCCTTGACCTTGTTGTGCTCGGCGTAGTCCGCATCCGGCAAGGGTTCGAGCCGCTTGCCGAGGTCGAGCACGTACTCGATCCGCTCGCGCCAGTCATCGAACAGCTCGAAGTCTTCGGCGATCAGCGCCTGCTCCTCGGCGATCGTCGGCGCCTGCTCCATGATCTCCCGCCTGTCGTCGTGCTCGCGTTGATGATATGGCGGCGACGCTCTCGACTTCAACGACCGAATCGGGCGCGGAATCGCCAGGCTATGGCCTCGACTGCCGGCGCGCGGCGCCGGCAGCGCGCCAGTGAGCGCAGATTCCACTTTAACTCTGACGACTCGATCGACAGGTAGCTCGAGGATCGCATAAGCTTATGCCATGGCGCGCGCATCAGCGACCCCACCATCGCCCTGGACCGTCGACGAGTTCCTGGAATGGGAACGTCAGCAGGAAGAGCGCTACGAGTATCTGCAGGGGCTGATCCGCATGATGGTCGGCGGCACCGCCGATCACAATACGATCGCCCTGAACATCGCGGCCGCGCTTCGGGCCGGGCTCCAGGGGGAGCCTTGTCGGGTGTTCATGGAAGGGATGAAGGTCAGGACCGCGGCCGCAGCGATGTATCCGGACATGGTCGTGACCTGCGCCGATGTTCCGCCAAAGGATGATGTGGTCGGGGAGCCTGCGTTGGTGGTCGAGGTGCTCTCACGCTCGACCGAGACCTTCGACCGCGGCCCCAAATGGGCTGCCTATCAGAGCATTGCGAGCCTTCGTCAATACGCGCTGGTTTCGCAGGATGAACTCAGGATCGATCTGTAT
>JBKPDM010000456.1:0-5790 GCA_046727895.1 Pseudomonadota bacterium
GGGTGGTGGCGAGCCTCGGCGCCACCGGCGTCGGCGCGATCGATCCGCTGCGGACGATCGGCAACCTCTGCCGCGCCCACGGCCTCTATCTGCATGTCGATGCCGCCTGGGCGGGCAGCGCGCTCCTTCTCGAGGAGCAGCGCTGGATGATCGAGGGCGCCGAGCAGGTCGACAGCTTCGTGTTCAATCCGCACAAATGGCTGCTCACCAACTTCGACTGCTCGGCCCATTTCGTGCGCGACCCAGACGCGCTCGTGCGCACGCTTTCGATCCTGCCGCCATTCCTGCAGTCGCGCGAGATCGGGCAGGTGATTGACTACCGCGACTGGTCGATTCCGCTCGGGCGGCGCTTTCGCGCCCTCAAGCTCTGGTTCGTGCTCCGGAGCTACGGCGTGGAGCGGCTCCAGGCGATGCTGCGCGACCACATCGCCTGGACCGCGGAGCCGGCCGAGCTGATCCGGGCGGAGCCCGACTTCGAGCTGGTGACGCCAGCCAGGCTGGCTCTCCTCACCTTCCGCTACCACCCGCACGGGGTCGAGGACGACGCCGCGCTCGATCGGCTGAACGAGCGGCTCCTCAACGCCCTCAACGACGACGGCCGGCTCTATCTCACCCAGACCCGGGTGCGCGGCCGCTACGTCATCCGCTTCGCGATCGGCCAGCTTTACACCACCCGCGCTCACGTCCTGCGCGCCTGGCAGGTGATCACCCAGACCGCCCGCGGGCTGCCGAATCTCGCCGAGTGCCGCGTCCGAGATGTCCGCCCCTGATCCTGAAGAATCATTTGACATGCGGGCAACGAGGACGCTCACCGAGCAGATGCATGCTTTCAAATCCCTTTGACGAGAGGATACGGCGCAGGCCGCCGGTGAGCTGGAGCCTGCTCGCCAAGGGACCCCGGCGCCGGGTGATATGCGTGAGGCAGGCTCGACCCCTCCCGATCAGGCGAGGGCAGGCGCCGCACGCATGTCCCGAATCGGGGCGAACGCGCTCAGGCCCAGCCAGTCCTTGAGGCGCCGGCGCAAATCGCCGGGACCGTGCACCTCCAGGGCGCCGGACGCCAGCGCAGATGCCAAGGACAGGTCGCCCATCCACACCGCAGTCATGGTGCGCACGTCGGTGGCGATGAACAGATCGACCTCATAGCCCGGATCGTTGAGGCAAAGATCCACCTCGGTCTGCTCGCTCACCAGCCACCAGTGGGACTTGTTGGGCGGCGCCTCGGTGAACTCGAACGCGACCACGATGCGTCGGGGTGGAAAGTTCTCGGGCCTGACGCTGCGCTTCATGTCCCACATCAGCAACGCAACATCCAGGTCCTCGGGCCCGAACCGGCTGCGCACCCAGCGTTGGCCCCATTCGCCCATCGTCCTGATCAGCGGCTGCAGTTCCTGCCCGGCATCGGTCAGGTGATATTCGTAACCGCGACCGGAGCGCGCCCTGCGCCGTTCGATCACGCCCTCCTGCTCCAGAAACTTGAGGCGCTGCGAGAGGAGCGACGACGACATCAGCGGTACGCCGCGCCGCAAGTCGTTGAAGCGCGTGCTGCCGCAGGTCAGCTCACGCAAGACCAGCGGGGTCCAGCGCTCCGCCAATACCTCTGCCGCCTTGGCGACCGGGCAGAACTGTCCGTAGCCTTTCATGCGACCACCATACGCCCGTCAAGACAATGCGGACTAGTGCAGATCCTGAACTTGTGAAGCCTGCCTCGTCCTGGGACACTTCGGACTGATAACCGCATGACAACGCATTTCGGGAGTGGAACCATGACCACTGTCGCGACGACTCAGGATCCGGCCGTCACCCGGGACAGGCAAGGGCTCGAAGCGTTCGCCGCCGACCTTCACGGTCATGTGATCGGGCCCGACGCGCCCGACTACGACGAGGCGCGCGCGATCTGGAACGGCATGATCGATCGACGGCCCGCCGTGATCGCGCGCTGTGCGCAGACAGCCGACGTCATCCGCGCGGTGCGCTTCGCGCGCGAGCGCGAGCTGCTCGTCGCGGTCCGCGGTGGCGGTCACAATGTCGCCGGCACTGCGGTGTGTGATGGCGGCATCGTGATCGACCTCTCGGCCATGAAGGGCATTCAAATCGACCAGCAGGCGCTCACCATCCGTGCGCAGCCAGGGCTGCTCTGGGGCGAGGTCGACGCCGCAACGCAAGCCCACGGTCTCGCCACGCCCGGCGGCATCGTGACCCATACCGGCATCGCCGGGCTCACCGTCGGTGGCGGCCTCGGCTGGCTCATGCGCAAGCACGGGCTGAGCTGCGACAATCTCGTCGCATGCGAAGTGGTGACCGCCGAAGGGAAGCTCGTGCGTGCAAGCGCGGACGAGCACGCCGACCTCTTCTGGTCGCTGCAAGGAGGCGGCGGCAACTTCGGCATCGTGACCGGCTTCGAGTACCGTCTGCATCCCGTGGGACCCGAGGTCTTGGCGGGCGTGGTGCTCTATCCCGCCGAGCAGGCCGGTCAGGTGCTTCGGTCCTACCGCGACTGCGTCGCGGCCGCACCCGAGGAGCTCACCACGATCGTCATCCTGCGCAAGGCGCCGCCGGCGCCCTTCCTGCGCGAGCCCCTGCACGGTCGTCCGGTCGTGATCGTCGCGGTCTGCTATGCTGGCGACCTTGCAGAGGGCAAAGCCGTGCTCGCGCCGCTGCGAACCCTCGGCGAGCCGCTGATCGACCTGATCGAGCCCAAGCCCTACGTTGAGCATCAGGGCATGCTTGATGCCGGCGTGCCCCACGGTCTGCGCTATTACTGGAAGTCGCACTACCTGTCTCCGCTCAGTGACGCCGTGATCGACGCGCTCATCGAACACGCCTGGGCGGCGCCGTCACCGCAGTCCTACACCATCATGTTCCACCTCGGCGGCGCGATCCGGCGTCGCTCGCCCGCCGACTCCGCGTTCGAGGATCGCAGCGCCGAGCACGCGCTCAACATCGACGCGGTCTGGTCGGATCCCGAGACCGACGCGGCGGAGATCGCGTGGGTGCGTCGGATGTTCGAGGCCACGCAGCCGTTCGCGACCGGTGTATACGTCAACTTTCTGGGCGAGGAAGGCGAGGAGCGGGTGCGCGCGGCTTACGGTCGGGAGAAGTATGAGCGCTTGGCGCGGATCAAGGCGACGTACGACCCTGAAAACTTCTTTCGCCTGAACCAGAATATCAGGCCCGCAGGCGGCGGCTGACCCGCCGCTCGCGGGTGCCGGCTGAGGGATCGCTCGCGCCTGCCTGGCCGCCGACCACGGGTTGGACCGGGGTGGCTGCGTCGCCGGTGGCCAGCGATTGCCCCTTCTTGCGGTGATCCTGCTTTGACACGTCGCCGTGGCGGGAGGCGCATCTGCGGCCGCTAAGTGACCTGCTTCGCGGTCGGCCGGCTCTCCACCGCGCGCGTCCTGTCGCACGCGCCTGGCAGGTGATCACCGAGGCCTCGCGCGGACCGCCTCTCGACGACTTTCGTCTCAAGTCTAAGTCTCTTGATCGAGATCAACCCGTCGCGCTGAAGGCGCAGGTATCGTGGTCGCGCGCCAGACCCAGCCGGCGGATCGGAGTCAGGGCCACTACAATGCTGAAGCGCGGTTTCAAGGCGATGCTCGCCGAGGCCAACGCCGTGATCGAATCGGTCTCGGTGCAGGACCTGCCCTACCACCTCGAAGAAGGCGAGGCGCTGCTCGTCGATGTCCGGGAGACGGTCGAGCGTGAGCGCGAGGGCGCCATCCCCGGGTCGATCCACGTGCCGCGCGGGTTCCTCGAGTTTCGCGCGGACCCCGAGAGCCCGGCCTACGACAAGGAGCTGCAGCCGGATCGGCCGCTGATCCTCTATTGCGGCACCGGCGGCCGCTCGGCGCTCGCCGCCAAGACCCTGCTTGACATGGGTTATTCCGATGTCGCCTCGCTCGCGGGCGGCTACGCGGCCTGGCGGCTGGCGCAGAAGACGTAGCGCCAAGCGCAGACGCCGTTCTTGACGGTATCCCGGGAGCTCACCCCGACCCGGGTGCGCGACCGCTTCGCGATCCGGGCTCCGTGTCCGCAATGTCCCGCCTCTTCCGGCCCGGACCGGCGCGCCCGATCGCGTCGGGTCGCGTCTTGCGCGGCTGCGCGTTCTTCCCTCTAATTGCAGCACGATTGGCGAAAATCGCCTGAGGAAGTCGCCGGCCGGCTCAAGGAGCGCCCATGGTGGCATCCCTGCGCCGAGTGATCCAGGCCCAGTCCAGGAGGCAAGGCGTCATGGATGTCACGTTCGAGGAAGCCGTCGGCCAGCGCGTCCACCGGGGCATGGTCGGCTGGCTGGCGAGCCGCCAGACCTTCTGGGTCTTCCTGGCCGCGCTCACGGCCTGCGTTGCGCTCACGCTCGCGACCGACACCTTCGCGACCGAGCGGAACGTGTTCAACGTCACCCGCAACTTTGCCTTCGTCGGCATCGTCGCCCTCGGGATGACGGCGGTCATCATCACCGCGGGCATCGATCTGTCGGTCGGCTCGGTGGTCGTGCTTTCCGCCATGGTCACCGGCATGACCATGGCGGCCGGCTACTCGATCTGGATCGCCATACCCCTGGCGATCGCTGCGGCGATCCTGGTCGGCCTGGTCAACGGCGTGCTGATCGCCCTTGTGCGCATGCCGCCCTTCGTGGTCACGCTCGGCATGCTGTCGCTGGTGCGCAGCCTCGCCATGGTCCTCTCGAACAACAAGATGGTCTATCAGTTCGGTCCTGACCACGCCAAGCTGCTGTGGCTCGGCGGCGGCTCGATCTTTGGCATTCCCAACCCGCTGATCGTGCTTGCCATCCTCGCCTTGATCACGGGCTTTGCCTTCAAATGGGCGGGGTGGGGCCGGCACGTCTTCGCGATCGGCGGCAACGAGCAGGCGGCGACCTTGACCGGCGTACCGGTGACCAGGATCAAGATCAGCGTCTATGTGTTCGCCTCGCTGACAGCCGGCGTCACCGGCGCCCTCGAGGTCGGCTGGCTCGGCGGGGTGACCACCAATCTCGGCCAGGGCATGGAGCTCAGCGTGATCGCCGCGGCGGTGATCGGCGGGGCCAATCTCGCGGGCGGGATCGGCACGGCCTTCGGCGCGGTGGTCGGCGCCGCCCTGATCGAGGTGATCCGCAACAGCCTCATCCTGCTCGGCATCAGCACCTTCTGGCAGGGCGCGTTCGTCGGCAGCTTCATCATCCTGGCGGTCCTGTTCGACCGCATGCGCGCCGCCCGATCGAGCGCCTAGCGGGCAACCCGACCGGCGCCCGGGTGAGCGAAGATTGACGGAGCAGACGGGCGTCCATTACTATGCCTCTAATGCAGCAGAAAGTGCAGGATCGTTTCTCGGGGAGGTGCTCATGAGAACGTCGACTTGGTTTGCCGTCGCCGCGGCGGCGGTTCTGATCGCTGCCGGGTCGGCATCGGCCCAGGACAAGAAGACGCTCGCGATCGTGGTCAAGGGGCTCGACAACCCCTTCTTCGAGCAGGTCCATCTCGGCTGCGAGAAGTGGCAGGCGGAGAACGCCGACTCGGAATATCAATGCCTGTACACCGGTCCGGCGTCGAGCGCCGATGAGTCGGGCGAGATCCAGGTCATCGACGACCTGCTGACCAAGGGCGTTGCCGCGATCGCGATCTCGCCTTCGAATGCGCCGGCGGCGGCCAACCTGCTGCGTCAGCGGCAGCCGAAGATCCCGGTGATGACCATCGACGCCGATCTCCTCGAGGCCGATCGCGACCTGCGCCTGACCTATCTCGGCACCGACAACTACCAGATGGGCGTCCTGATGGCGCAGCACCTGCAGAA
>JBKPDM010000457.1:0-7450 GCA_046727895.1 Pseudomonadota bacterium
GTCCTGCCCATCGAGTGAGCATCGGCGTCATTTGTCTACGAATTCCGGGCCTCTCTGCGCGTCTCGGACCTGCCCTGAACGATGTCATGCCGCGATATCTATGCTGCATTGCAAAAATGACCGGTCAAAGGCAGCACCAGAGGCGCATATGAGTTGCGAGCACGGATGACGCTGTCAGCTGCACCCCAACTCGCGAGGACGGATGGCGCTGCCAGTCGCATCCTCCTTCCATTTCTAGCAAGGAGGTCGCGCCATGAACCGAGAGCGCACCTTCGAGGTCACAGAGACCACCGCGTCCCCGACGTTCGAGAGCGACCCGGACCTCAACCGCCGGCTCGACGACGCCCGACAGCTGCGCGCCGAAGCGACCGCCGCGATTGTCACTGCAACCCTCAGACGCATGGCTCGTCCGCTTCGCGCTTTGCCGGCACGCTGGTCGCGCTGGCGACGGCAGCGGCGGACGGGTCGCGCCCTCGCGCGCTGTAGCGATCGCGTTCTGGCCGACGTCGGAATCGATCGGAAGGACATTCCCCTGATCGCCAAGGGAACCGATCCGCGCGCGCTTGCGTCCGCCCCACATGGTCGCCCGAGCGCGCTTGCGAAGCTGCTGGCCGAGGCGGAAAGTCTGCTGAGGCCGCTGCGCCTCCCCGGAACGGGGTCCAGAGAAGAAGTCGAGGCGCCGGAGCGGCCATGGACCTCACGGCGGCTCGAGCGCACTGGCCTGGCCCGAACTTCGCCCCTCAACCTGGCGCTTCAAGGCGGCGGCGCGCACGGCGCCTTCACCTGGGGCGTGCTCGACCGCCTGCTCGAAGCGGAGCGGCTGCGCTACGAAGGCGTCAGCGGCACGTCCGCGGGCGCGATCAACGCCGTCGTGTTCGCCTCGGGCTGGCTTGCCGGCGGCGCCGCGGGCGCCCAGGCAAACCTTGCCGAGCTCTGGCGCCAGGTGGCCGAGCTTGCGCGCCCGTTGCAAAGGAGCGGCATCCCCCGCGCCGCCCTCGACGCCACCGCCCAGCTGCTCTCGCCCTATCAGCTCAATCCGCTCGGCATCAATCCGCTGCGCGAGCTCCTCGAGCGGCTGGTCGACTTCGAGCGCCTGCGCTCGGAGCGATCGCTCAAGCTCTTCATCGCGGCGACCAATCTCCGCACCGGATCGGCACGGATCTTCGAGAACCGTGACCTCTCGGCCGACGCGGTGCTGGCCTCCGCCTGCCTGCCCTGGCTGCAGCAGGCGGTCGAGATCGACGGCGAAGCCTACTGGGATGGCGGCTACGTCAGCAACCCGCCGCTCCTGCCGCTGATCGAGCGCTGCCGCACCCAGGACCTGCTGCTGGTCCGGATCAACCCGAGCGCGCGCAGCACGCTGCCCCGAAGCGCAGGTGAGATCCGCAACCGGGTCGGCGAGATCGTGTTTGATCAGCCGCTCGAGCGCGAGCTCGCGCTGCTCGAGGCGCGCCGCGGTGCGCCGCTGGCGCTCAGCCCCGCCCAGCGGCGGCTCGCCTGCCACCGGCTGCACGTGATCGACGGGGGCGACCAACTGTCGGCCCTCGACCCGATCACCAAGCTGGTGCCGGACGGGAGCACACTCGAGCGCGTCCGCGGGTTCGGTCGCGCGGCCACCGCCGCCTGGCTCGGCGAGCCGCCCGAATCCGCCGAGGCCGAGCCGCAGGTTTCGAGTCCGGGAAGCGATCGCCCCCGCGCCGCTCTTGCCGCCGCGAGCTAGGATTGGTCGTCCGGGCTCTGGGCGTCGGAGACGCGAACCATGGCAGCGCCGGGCATCGTCCGCAGGCTGTGGGTCGTCGATCGCGGCAAGGTCCGCGAGCACCTGCTGCGGCTGGACGACGAAGACCGCCTGCTCCGCTTCGCCGGTTACCTGAGCGACGGCCAGATCGAAACCTATTGCGCGAGCCTTGACTGGGGCCGCGTGCTGATCTTCGGCTACGTGATTGATGGCGAGGTGCGCGCGATCGGCGAGCTGAGGCCGATGCTTGATGGCTGGTCGAGAGCGGCCGAGCTCGCCGTCTCGGTCGAGCGGCGGTTCCAGAACCGCGGCGTTGGCACCGCGCTGTTGCGGCGGTTGATCGTCGCCGCGCGCAACCGCTTCATCCCCCGGCTGCACATGATCTGCCTGATGGACAACGCGCGGGTGCAACATCTGGCGCGCAAGCTCGACGGTCGCCTGACCTTCGAGCAGGGCGAGGTCGAGGCCGGATCGAACCACCCTGGCCGACGTACTGGACCCTGCTCGAAGAGACCCTCGACACCACACCGGTCCCCGCCCCGCCGCTTCACCCGCCGCTCAGGTGATGACCGAGGGCGCGACGCGGCCGGTGCGCGCGCGGATGCCGGCGATCTGCTCGGCGGCCTGGATCAACGCCTGCAGCGCGACCTGCGGGTCCTGATCGTGCCTGGCGGAGTCGGGCTCGTAGGTCTCGAGATAGACCCGAAGCGTCGCACCTTCGGTGCCTGTGCCCGAAAGACGGTAGACGATCCGCGCGCCGCCCTCGAAGAGCACCCGGATGCCCTGCTGCGTGCTGACCGAGCCGTCGACCGGGTCGCGATAGCTGAAATCGTCCGCCTGCCCGACGGCCAGATCGCCTACTCGCTCGCCGGGCAGCCGGGTCAGACGCTCGCGCAGCGCGCCCATCAGATCGGCGCCGGCCTCGGTTTCGATCTCGTCGTAGTCGTGGCGCGAGTAGAAGTTGCGGCCGAAGCGGGTCCAATGGTCACGCACGATCTCGGCGACGGGCTGGCGCCGCACCGCGAGGATGTTCAGCCAGAGGAGCACCGCCCAGAGGCCGTCCTTCTCGCGCACGTGGTTCGAACCGGTGCCGAAGCTCTCCTCGCCGCAGATGGTCGCCTTGCCCGCGTCGAGCAGATTGCCGAAGAACTTCCAGCCTGTGGGCGTCTCGTAGCAGGCGATGCCGAGGGCCTTGGCGACCCGGTCGGCCGCCTGCGAGGTCGGCATTGAGCGCGCGATCCCGGCGATCCCCGAGGCGTAGCCGGGCGCCAGATGGGCGTTCGCGGCGAGGATCGCGAGGCTGTCGGAGGGTGTGACGTAGATGCCGAGGCCGACGATCATGTTGCGATCGCCATCGCCATCCGAGGCCGCGCCGAAGTCGGGCGCGTTCGGCCCCATCATGGTTTCGATCAGCTCGGCCGCGTGCGCCGGGTTGGGGTCCGGATGATGGCCGCCGAAGTCCTCGAGCGGCTCGCCGTGCATGACCGAGCCGGCCGGCGCTCCCAGGGTGCGCTCGAGAATCGCGTGGGCGTAGGGGCCGGTTGCCGCCGACATGCCGTCGAAGCGGATGCGAAAGCCGCTTCGGAACAGTGCGGCGATCCGCCCGAAGTCGAACAGGCTCGCCATCAGCTCCTGATAGTCGGCGACCGGATCGATGATCTCGATGACGGCATCGCCGAGCTGGGTCTCGCCCTCGTGATCGAGCGCGACGTCGGCCGCCTCCAGGATCCGGTACTCGCTGATCCGCTGGGTTTGCCGGTAGATCGCCTCGGTGATCTTCTCGGGCGCCGGGCCGCCGTTGGTGACGTTGTACTTGATGCCGAAATCGCCGTCCGGCCCGCCCGGATTGTGACTGGCGGAAAGGATGATGCCGCCGTAGGCCCGTTGCTTTCGGATCACGCAGGAGGCGGCCGGGGTCGAGAGCAACCCGCCGCGGCCGATCATGATCCGCCCGAAGCCGTTGGCCGCGGCCATCTTGAGGATGGTCTGGGCGGCCGCGCGGTTGTGGTAGCGGCCATCGCCGCCCACCACCAGCGTCTGGCCGGCGTAGCCCTCGAGCGAATCGAACACCGACTGGACGAAGTTCTCCAGATAGTGCGGCTTCTGGAACACCTGGACCTTCTTGCGCAGGCCGGAGGTGCCGGGACGCTGGTCCTGGAACGGGGTCGTGGCGATCGTCTTCACGGGCATCGGGAGATCCTCCGCGGCAGGCAATGGCGGGGTGCGGCCGGGTGCGCGATCATCTGAGCGTGCGATAGAGGCCGAGCGTGGTCTCGGCGATCGCATCCCAGCTGAAGTGAGCGAGCGCCCGCTTGCGGCCCTGCTCACCCATCCGCCGGCGCAACTCGGGATCGCGGCCGAGGCGGTTGATCGCCGCCGCGAGCGCCGAGGAGAAGGCCGCCGGCTCGGCCGGCTCGAAGGTCCCGGGCCGGAGCGTCAGATCGACCAGGAGACCGGTCTCCTCGGGCACCACCACCTCGGGAATGCCGCCGACGCGGGACGCGACCACCGCGGTCTCGCAGGCCATCGCCTCGAGATTGATGATGCCGAACGGCTCGTAGACCGACGGGCAGCAGAACACCGCCGCATGCTCGTAGAGCTGGATCACGTCGGTCCGCGGCAGCATCTCGCGGATCCAGATCACGCCGGGACGCCTCGCGCTGACCTCGGCGACCCGCGCCGCCATCTCGCGGCCGATCTCGGACGTATCGGGCGCGCCGGCGGCGAGCACGATCTGCAGGCTCGGATCGATCTCTGGGATCGCGTCGACCAGGTGGATGATACCCTTCTGGCGCGTGATCCGGCCGACGAACAGGACGTAGGGCGTGGCCGGATCGATGCCGTTGCGGACGAGGGCATCGGTCGCCCCGCTCGGCCGGTACTCGTCCGGGTCGATGCCGTTGTGGATCACGTGCACCCTGGCCGGATCGACCTCGAACAGGCGCAGCACGTCGTCCCGGGTCTCCTTCGAGACCGCGATCACGGCATCGGCCTGCTCGATCGCCGTGCGCTCCATCCAGCTGCTGAGGTGGTAGGCGTTTCCGAGCTGCTCGACCTTCCACGGCCTGAGCGGCTCGAGCGAATGGATGCTGAGCACGTAGGGCACGCCCCAGAGCTTGCCCGCGAGCAGGCCGCCCATGTCGGTGTACCAGGTGTGGCAGTGGACGACGTCGGCATCGAGCGTGTCTTTGGCCATCGCCAGCGAGCGGTGGAAGGCATCGAGCGCGCCGGCGAAGCGCGGGTCGGTGTTCTCTTTCGCGCCGGTCCATTGCGGGTAGCCCCGGACGGTGAGGTTGGGGCCGTCGATCCGCTGATCGCCGAAGCAGCGCACCTCGACCGCGATCCGTCCGGCCAGCGCCCGGCTCAGATACTCGACGTGGACGCCGGCGCCGCCATAGACGTTCGGCGGGTACTCGTTGGTGAACAGCATCGCCTTCCGGATCTCCGCCACGGCCGGCCCTCCCTTTCAGCTCAGACGACACGCCAGCATTTGTCTTCGGGCATGCCGCAGTGAACGCGCACCGCCGGGCCCTCCCGCCGCTCAGGCCTCGTCGTCGCGCTCGGACCTCACGCCCACCTCGTCGAGATGGGCGAGCAGATCGGCCGGATCGTCGTAGACCCGGTACGCGCCCGCCCGCTCGAGCTCGTCGGTGCCGTAGCCGCCGGACAGAAGGCCGATGCCGAGGGTGCGGGCGCGCCGCGCCGCGAGCATGTCCCAGACGCTGTCGCCGACCACGACCGCGTCGGTGACATCGACGCCGAGCTGGCGGACCGCCTCCAGGAACAGATCCGGATCGGGCTTGGCGTGCGGCACCAGATCGCGGGTCACGATCGGCACGCCCTCGGGCACGCCGAGCATCGCGATCGCCGGGCCGGCGCTGGTGATCCGGCCGCTGGTCGCGATCGCCCAGGCGCAGCCGAGCTCGGTGAGGCGCCCGAGCAGGCGGCGGGCACCGGGCAGCGGCCGGACCTCGCCGATCCGCTGCCGGTAGGCCTCGGTGTGCCGCTCCTGCAGGCGCGCGAGCAGCGCGTCGTCGAGCTCGCGTCCGGTCTCGCGCAGCAGCGCCCGCGTGAACAGCCCGCCACTCATCCCGATCCGGCGATGGATGCGCCAGACCGAAAGCTCGATCCCGGCCTCCTGCAGCGCCTCGTGCCAGGCGAGCACGTGCTGGTAGACGCTGTCGACCAGGGTCCCGTCCAGATCGAAGATCAGGGCCGGTGCACTCATGGCTCATCCCCTCCCCCGCAGGGCCGGGCCGACACCCGCCGCAAACTCTGCGCTTGCCACTAAAGCCCGTTTCCAGCGCGACCTCAAGCGACCCGCGCGCGGCCCTCGCTCGACCGCTCGCCGGGCCGCACGGCACCGGCCTGCCCACTCGTAGCCGGACGTAGCAACCGTCGCCGATCCGCGTGCTGTCGATAGCACGTTAAGTTGACCGGTGTTGGTAGCACATGGGTTGACCGCTGTTGTGGTGGTTGGGCCTGTGGGGTTGGGGGGCAACGCGCAGCGTTGTCCCCAAGTCCACAGGTGCGGGCCGTCCAGCGCCGTGCACGACCGCGGCCTGAAGCTCGACGATTACTGCCGGCTGGCGTCCGTCCGCGAGGTCCTCCTGATCTCGAGTACTGAACGCCGCGTCCAGTACTGGCGCTGCGAAGGGGCGCGCTGGGTGGTCGAAAACCGGATCGGCGAGGCCAGCCTGAGCCTCGCGACCGTCTCGCCCGCGATCCTACTCGCCGCGATCTACCAAGGCAGTGGCGTCTGATCCAGACCGCCGCGCCGCCGCCGGAAAACCGTATCAAACGTCTCGCTCCATCAGGCGCCCCCGCTGGCTCGAACGATCGAGAAATCTCTGGAAGGCAGCTGCCTTGGCAGAACGCGGCCAGCCGGAAGCGGTCGCTAACGATCTGCACTCATGCAGCGACGAACCGACGTCGTCAGCGATTCTGTTCCGGCTGCCCCGACTGGCGCGGTCCGTGTTGGGGTGGCGACCATCTTCGAGAACGCATTGGTCAATCGGGTGAAACGCGTTGCGGAGATACGAGCCCAAACCGTGAATGGTCTTGCTGGTTGGGCGTGGACGCTCGGCTTCAGGGATTACCGTTGAAGTTGCCGTTCAGCGTTCCACGATTATTGTTGTTGTTGTTATTTCCACCATTCGAATTACCGTTGAACGATCCGATGTTACCGTTCCCACCCATGCCGGTGTTGAAGTTGCCGTTGTGCCGGTCGTTGTGTTGCTGGTGTTGACATTGCCGTTCAAGTTGCCGTTGAAGCTGCCGCAGTTGTTATTGCCGTTTTGGCTGCAGTTGCCGTAGCCGCTGTTGAAGTTGATGGGTACTCCCCCGTGGAATGCTGGGAGCGCTCAGGCTCCGAGGTTCGCTCGGAGCGCCGACGCCCCGAAGGTTCGGCCGCCGCCCGACGGGCGCCCGGTCCCTCGGCATTAAGCCAGGTCAGGTCAGCGCCCGGGCTCCGGCTGGCACCGCGGGCAGTAGTAGCTCGTGCGCCCCGATGATTTGAGGGTCGCGAGCGGCCCGCCGCAGCGTGGGCAGCGGCCGTCCCGGTCGCGCTGGGGCAGGAGGTAGTCCTTGGGCAGCTGGTCCAGGAACTGCTCGGCGCCCGCGCCGCACGCGATCGCCGTCGAGAGCACGTCCTTGATCGCCCGGAACAGCCTGCGGCGCTGACTCCCGGTCAGCCGGTCGACCGGCGTCTTT
>JBKPDM010000458.1:0-5722 GCA_046727895.1 Pseudomonadota bacterium
TAGGCGTCTCGTGGGCTCGGAGATGTGTATAAGAGACAGGCAGTAGACGCAGGCTGGAATGTTGCATTCGCCAGCCCTTCGCGAAGAGAAGCGCGAGGCACAGATTTCGAGGTTTCCCTGAATGCGCGTGAGCGGGTGCCAGAACTGGGAGTATGGGGCGAAAGCTCGTGGGGCGCGCGCTGGGCGAATAAGCAAAGTAGCGAACGCCTCAGGAGCATACTTGCCATCATTTCAAACGGGAGCTTTCCCAGGAAAAGGGAGCAATTGACAAAAGGGCAATCTCACCAGTTGCGAGATGCCATGATTCTGGAAGCACACGCCGCTGCTCGCCGGGGCGTTTTTGTTACCGCAGATGCCCGGGCTTTCATTAGGAATAACCGCCGAGAGCAACTTGAAGCGTTGCTCGAAACGCGTATCCTGAGTCCTACCGAGTTTGAAGCCGAATTGGCTAAGCATGACCTGACGTCGCGCCGCTGAGGAACGTTGGGAGGCGCGTTGTGCGATGACCCAGCAAGCGTCAACCCCCGCGATGGTTGTTCTCGCAACGCTCTTGGTTGCAGGAATTTGTGCCAGAGAGGCTGACTCCGGAACCGGTGCCGCCCGCTGGTACATCGTCCATCAAGCTCTCAACGGTCAAGGCAACTCTCTGAACGTCGGTCCGCGGGCTCAAACCGTTTCTCTTAATGGAGGTTGGTCTTGTCTAGTCGGGCCAACCTCGGTGTTCGAAGCCCGCTAAACCTTGTGCAAAAACGAGAGTCACTTCGTTGAGTTCTCCATTCAATGCTCGCTAGGCCGGTCCGAGGATCACACCCAGATCCGGTTCAAAGATGGGACGGGTCGCATGATCGACTTCATCGAGGCTGGGTGCGGACTGCGCAAGTAGCTTGGCGGGGCGTAGTAGGCGTTGCTGTTGGGCAGTGCGGGTTACTGGCACCCGCGGGCGCACGGATTCCCACGGTCACATAGACCCTCCGAACAAGACCTTACGCGTTAGCGGCTAACATATTCTGAACACGCCCCCGCTTTGGCTCCCGTCGCCGACGCGGCATTTGACATTATTCCTATCATCGCATAGACTGGCGTCGCTGGGTGATCGCCCGGCCTCCCCCATTTCGAGGATTTGCCATGTCCAGCCCGAAGGCCGCGTCGCGCGCGGCCGCGCCGAACGCCGTCGCCGCCTCGCTCGCGGCCCTGCTGAGCCCCGCCCGCGCCGAGGCCAGCCGTAGGAACGGTGCCAGGTCGAAAGGACCCAAGACGCCCGAGGGCAAGGCGCACGCGTCGCGCAACGCGCTCAAGCACGGCCTTCGCGCCGAGCACCATGTCGTGGTCGAGGGTGCGAGCCCAGAAGCGTTCGCCGCGTTCGAGGCGGCGCTGCTCGACGACCTGGCACCCGAGGGTGCCCTCCAGACCCTGCTCGCCGGCCGGATCGCGCGCGCCGCCTGGCGGCTCGAGCGCGCCGAGCGGATCGAGGCGGAATTGTTCGCGCGCGAGATGCGCGGCCCGTTCGGCGATGGCGACCTCGGCCTCGCGCTGATCCGCGACGGCAGCGGCGCGCGCGCGTTCGACACGCTGCTGCGTTATCGCGGCGCCGCCCAGGCCGAACTTTCGCGGGCGCTGCGCACCCTCAAGGCGCTCCAGGCTGAAGCGCAGGAGGTGGCGCCATCCCGGCCCCGCCTCGTGGCCGCCGAGTTACCCGCGGCGCTGCCGAACAAACCCAAAGCCCGCGGCAATCCTCGGGATTCGCGTGCCGAAGCAGCCTTCGCGGCGGCTTTGCCGGTGCCCGATCCCGCCGCACCTCTGCCCGAGATCGCGCCAGCCCTCGACGCAGCGGCCGGGCCTGCGCTGGACCCTCGTACTGATGCACCAGGCTGTCGCGCACCTGTTCGCTCCAAGACACCGATCGAACCCAAAGTCCGCACAAACCCTGGCGAACCCACCAGCTTCGGCGCCCTCAGAACGGCCGCGCGCCCGGCGTCATCAGCCGGTGCCTGCGCCGGCCGCCATGGCGATGCCGGGCTCGACGGCAACCTCCTCTAGAGCACTGCAAGCCGCGCGTCCCCAGGCCACGGCCACGACGTCACACGCCGTCTTGCCAAGATCGATCCCGATGGTGTTGATGTCCATGGTTTGCCCCCTTCGTTCGCATGTTGATACTGTCCGCTGCGTTAGCTTCTTGGGGCGCCGCTTCGGCGTTCAATCGGGCGGAGCCGGAGCCGAGGACATGTCAGTTGCCCGCGACAGGAGCTGTGTCTGAAAGAAGGACCACGGAATGGGCGTGCCCTGCACGAGCGGCCGATCGTCAGCCGGCTGGTCTCGCTCGACCATCCGATGGAGATCAAGACCGGCATGGTGTTCGCGCTCGAGACCTACTGCCCGGCGAGCGACGGCTTTTCGGCGGCGCGGATCGAGGAGGAGATCGTGGTGACCGACACCGGCTGCAAGGTGATCACCCGCTTTCCGGCCGAGGACCTGCCGATCGCCAACGCCTATTGAGGCGCCGGGCGGGCGGCGGCTGCCCTCAGGCGACGACCTGCACCGGTCCGCAAGTAACGACACCCGATCGAGGAGAGTGGCGACGATGTCTGACAACAAGCAACAGCTCGGCTGGATCGGCATCGGCCGGATGGGCTTTCCGATGGCCGAACGGCTGCTCAAGGCGGGCCATGCGCTCGAGGTCTGGAACCGGACGCGCGCCAAGGCCGAGCCCCTCACGGCACTCGGCGCCAGCGTCCGGGACCGGCCCAGAGACCTCGCCGGCGTCGACGTCCTGTTCACCATGGTCAGCACCGGCGCGGACCTCGAGCAGGTGCTGTTCGGGGCAGATGGCGTCGCGACCGGCGGCGCTGGGGATGTGCCGCGGATCGTGGTCGACTGCTCGAGCATTGGGGTGGGCGAGGGTGAGGCGATCCGGGCGCGGCTCGCCGAGCAGGGCGCCGCCATGATCGCAGCCCCGGTCTCGGGCAACGCGAAGTGCGTACGCGCGGGTAAGCTCAGTTCCGTCGCCTCGGGCCCGGAGGCCGCGTTCCGCGAGGTCGAGCCGCTCATCGGGACCTTCGCCGCCGAGGGCGTCGCCTACGTCGGCGAGGGCGAGCTCGCCCGCTTCTGCAAGATCGCCCACAACGTGCTGCTCGGCGTGGTGATCCAGAACCTCGCCGAGATCACCATTCTCGCCCAGAAGGCGGGCGTGCCGCGCCACGCTTTTCTGAAGTTCATCAACGCGAGCGTCCTGGGCTCGACCTTCACCCGCTACAAGTCGCCGGCGCTGGTCAATCTCGACTGGACCACGACCTTCACGCCGGCGCTGTTGCGCAAGGACCTCGACCTCGGCCTCGAGGCCGCGCGCGCCCTCGAGGTCGCGATGCCGCTCACCGCGGCGACCCGCGAAGCGCTTCAGACCCATTTCGGCGCCGCGCAACTGAAGCTGGAGCCCGAAGCCTACCTTCGCCAGGACTTCGCCGCTCTGCTCGAGACAGTGGCCCTCGCCGCCGGCATCAGCCTCGAACCCGAGAACGTGTCCGTTCCGACCGGACTGGAGGTCCGGGAGGACTGAGCCGCCGAGGAGGTGATCACTGGGGTTCTCAGCTGCCCACCTTGGCCAGGACGTCGGCCTTGAGGAAACGCTCGATGAACAGCATGAAGCCGACCGAGGGCACGAGCAGTATGAGCGCCGTGATCGAGGCGATCTGATAGTTGCCCTCCATGCTCGCCCGGAACAGCAGAAGCGGCAGCGTGGTGATGTCCGGCACGCCGACGAAATAGGTGCCGGTGAACTCGTCCAGGCTCTCGAGGAACACGAAAATCGCGCTCGCCACGATCCCGGGCGCCGCGAGCGGCAGGGTGATGGTCAAGAAGGTCTGGAGCGGCGCGGCGCCGATGTTGCGCGCCGCGTCCTCGAGCTCACGGTCGACCGCGGCGAACGCGGCGGTCGAGATCCAGACCGCGAACACCAGGCCGTGCATGGTGTGCACCAGGACCACGCCCGCGATCGTGCCGTTCAGCCCCAGGCCATAGAAGATCCGCGCGACGTTGATGTAGACGGCGAGGCTGGGAAACGCCTGCGGCAGGAGGAAGGCGAGCAGGATCAGGCCCCGCAGCGGCAGCGCGCGGCGGGCCAGCGCGTAGCCGGCCGGGATCGAGACCGCAAGGCAGGCCGCCACCGTGAACAGGGCAATCGCGATGCTCGTGCCGAGCGAGAGCGTGGCGTTGCCCTGCGGCCGGAACACCCGCCGCCAGAACGAGAAGCCGTATTCCAGCGGCAGCTTGTGCGGGAAGTACCACTTCTCGGCGACCGCCCAGAGGAGCATGTTGAGCAGCGGGCCGAAGATCGCAAAGGCGAGCACGCCGAGGATGATGCCGAGCGGCAGCCAGCTCCAGGCTTGCAGCCGCGCGTCGCGCCGGGTCCCGGGCGCGGCGCTCATGCTGCGCCGGCCTCCCTGACCCCCTGGCGCAGGTAGACCCAGGCGACGATCCCGGTCATCAGATAGGAGATGAAGCCGAGCGCGTTGGCCACACCGTAGTCGCCGTAGGCGTTGATCCGGAAGGCCATGTCGACGGTCAGCATGGTTGGCGACTGGGCGTTGATCATGAGCGGCACGGAGAGCACCGACATCATGATCACGAACGACAGGATCAGGCCGACGAGCAGGGTCTGACGGACCTGCGGCACGACGATCTCGATCAGCAGGCGTAGCCGGCCGGCGCCGAGGTTGCGCGCCGCCTCGATCGTCGCCCGATCGAGCGCGGCCATGGCGCCCGCGACCAGGAGCGCGACGAAGGGCGTCTGCTTCCAGACGAAGGTGACGACGATGCCGCGCCAGTCGAGGAAGCTCTGCGCGTGCAGCGGCTCGAGCAGGCCGAGGCCGACGAGCGTGTTGTTCATCATGCCGTTCTTGGCGAGAAAGGTGCGCATCAGCTGGCCGGCGACCACGAAGGGAATGAACAGGGGCCAGCGATAGAGCCATTTCAGCGCGGCAACGGCGCGCGGACTCTCGCCCAGTACGAGAAAACCGCCGATCGCGATCGCGAACACCCCGATCAGCCCGGTCGAGAGGCCGATGATCAGGATCGTGAAGACGATGTCGCGCCAGTAGAAGTCGAATGCCTTGGTGAAATGGCCGACCGTCCACGCGCCCGTTTCGTCGACGAAGGCGGTCACCAGCGAGAAACCGAGCGGATAGACGAACAGCGCCAGCAGGATCGCCAGCGCCGGCGCGACCAGCGCGAGCGAGATCAACCGCGATTCCCGTACGCCCTCCCCTCTCGATGCGCTCGCAGCCATCGGCCCCCCGCACCCGCCTCGATCGGCTCGGACCACTCACTGCGTGCAGCACTGCGCAGCGAGCGATCCGATCGATCTGCCGCGGTTTTCCGCCGCCGGCCGGCTTCGATCGGACCGCCGGCCATCGAAAGCGCGGCGCGGCCCCTATATCATCATGGCAGAGCCGCTGTCGAAGGGGGAGTGATCGCATCATGGCGCAGGAGCACCATTTCGCCGCCCGTCTGGTCTGGACCGGGGCCGAGCGAGGATCGACCAAGAACTACGAGAGCTATTCGCGCGAGTACCGCATCGAGATGGCGGGCAAGCCGCCGCTTACGGGCTCGGCCGATCCAAAGTTCCGTGGCGATGCGGCCAAGCACAACCCGGAGGACCTGGTGGTCGCGGCGCTCTCGGCCTGCCACCTGCTCAGCTATCTCCACCTCTGCGCCAGCGCCGGCATCGAGG
>JBKPDM010000459.1:0-9948 GCA_046727895.1 Pseudomonadota bacterium
TCCGAAAACGGACGAGCCGCAGCGGGGACAGAAAAACCGCCCGGCGTAGTCGCGTGTTTCGCCATCGATCGTCACCGCATCCTGAGGGAACACCGCGGAAGCGTGAAAAAGGGCCCCATGATGCTTGCGGCAGTCGAGACAATGACAAAGGCCGACCCGGTATGGGAGTCCCGACGCCACAATTCGGACATTGCCGCACAGGCAACCGCCGGTGAATCGGTCCATGCTGCGTCTCCTCTAAACTAAGATCTTCCGCGACAGACATAGCGTGAACACGCCTGTCCGCGCCAGTTCGATGAGCTTCGCAGCGGGCCCTTGGTCAGTGAGGAAGCCGCTGATCAGAACCGTCGTATCAACGACGGCCCTTGGCATGTCCTTCCAGGCGGGCGGCTTTGATCTCCTCCGCCAACCACTCTTCCTCGTCCTCTGGTCCGGGGCGAGGCTCGGGTCCGATGTAGCGAACCGACCTCGGTGCCTCGAGGATGCGCTGCCACGCCTGGTCGCGATCCGTTGCAGAAACGGGCTTCAGCAGCAGGCCATTCTCGACCAGCTCCGCCTCGAGATAGTCGCCCTCCGTGAGCCTGAGCTTCTGACGGAGCGCGGCCGGCAGGGTCACCTGGCCGTCGCGCAGCGACCGAACGCGTGCCATCACCTTCTCCTTGCGCTCGTGCGCATCATACCGGCGGCTCTTCTACCTCGCGAGCAGTTTCGGCAAACGGAATGGCCGGGCGCGGGGCCCGGCCATGCAACTGATGTGAGCCGACGGGTCGCGAGCGACCCGTCGAGATCAGATGCCGCCGAGGTTGACGTATTTGATCTCGAGATACTCGTCGATACCGTACTTCGAGCCCTCGCGGCCGATGCCGGAATGCTTGTAACCGCCGAAGGGCGCGACCTCGGTCGAGAAGATGCCGTCGTTGACCGAGACGATGCCCGCCTCGAGCGCCTCGGCGACCTTGAACACCCGGCCGACGTCGCGGGCGTAGAAGTAGGAGGCCAGACCGTACTCGGTCTTGTTGGCGAGGCCGATCACCTCGTCTTCGTCCTTGAACTTGAACAGAGGCGCCACCGGGCCGAAGGTCTCCTCATGGCTGATCAGCATCTCGGGCGTGCAGCCCCCAAGCACGGTCGGCTCGTAGAACAGGCCGCCGAGCGCATGCCGCTTGCCGCCGGTCAGCACTTTGGCGCCATGCTCCTTGGCGTCGGCGACGTGGCGCTCGACCTTGTCGACGGCCGCGGGCTCGATCAGCGGGCCCTGCTCGGTGCCCGGCTCGAGGCCGACGCCGACCTTGAGCTTGGCGACCGCGGCCGCGAACTTCTTCGCGAACTCGTCGTAGACCCGCTCCTGCACGTAGATCCGGTTGGTGCAGACGCAGGTCTGACCGGAGTTGCGGAACTTGCACGCGATCGCGCCCTTGACCGCGGCGTCGATGTCGGCGTCGTCGAAGATGATCAGAGGCGCATGGCCGCCGAGCTCCATGCTGACTTTCTTGACCGTGTCGGCGCACTGCTTGAGCAGGATCTTGCCGACCTCGGTCGAGCCGGTGAACGACAGCTTGCGCACGGTATCGTTGCTGGTCAGCTCGCCGCCGACCTCCCTGGCACCGCCCGTGACGACGTTGAACACGCCCTTGGGGATGCCGGCGCGCTCGCCGAGCTCGGCCAGCGCCAGCGCCGAATAGGGCGTGAAGCTCGCGGGCTTGACCACCACCGTGCAGCCGGCAGCGAGCGCCGGCGCGCATTTGCGCGTGATCATGGCGTTCGGAAAATTCCAGGGCGTGATCGCGGCGCACACCCCGACGGGCTGCTTGAACACCATCAGCCGCCGGCTCTCGGCAACGGTCGGGATGATGTCGCCGTAGATCCGCTTTGCCTCCTCGGCGAACCACTCGACGAAGCCGGCGCCGTAGGCGATCTCGCCGCGCGACTCGGCGAGCGGCTTGCCCTGCTCGCGGGTCATGATGATCGCGAGGTCCTCCTGGTTCGCCATCATCAGATCGAACCACTTGCGGAGGATCTTGGCCCGCTCCTTGGCGGTGGTCTTGCTCCAGGTCCGGAAGGCGCGCTCGGCCGCCTCGATCGCGCGCCGCGTCTCGGCTACGCCCATCTTCGGCACCGTGCCGATCACCTCGCCCGATGCCGGGTCCGAGACCTCGCTGCTCGTGCGGCTGTCGGCGTCGACCCAGGCGCCGTCGATGTAGCACTGCTGGCGGAAGAGACCCGGATCGGAGAGCTGAATGCGAAAGTCCTTCAACGCCGTGGCCATGCTGAACCCTCCATTGCTTGGCCGCACGAAGACGCTGCCGCCGCCCGTGCCGCTCTCGTTGTGTCAGGAAATGGCCGCGCGAGCATCGCGGCGCCAGGATCGAAGCGCCCTGCCGCGCCGCGGCTCTCTCGCGACCGCCCTGTTGCTGGTCCTGCACGTGGGGTGGCGCGCGCCGGTTTCAACCCTCGGCCCCCGATCGGCCGACCGACGATCGAGGCTCAACCAGCGACGACGCGTGCCGGCGGCGACTCGGATTTCACTTGCGCGACCCGGGCGCCTCCGACAGCTTTGTGGGCCGCACCGACGCCGCATTGGCAAACCTGAGCAGCAAGGGGATTGATCGTGAAGCGTGAAGTCCATGGTCCCGCGCTCGACCCGAAAGAGATGCCTGAGCGGCGGGGCTCAGGCTATCCGGAACCATTCCGCAGAGCCGTCGAGGGACTGGTCAAGCGGGCGCTCGGCGACGCCTTCGGGCTCTCCCAGTTCGGCGTCAACCTGGTCGATATGCCGCCCGGCTGCTGGTCGTCGCAGCGCCACTGGCACTCGCACGAGGACGAGTTCGTCTACGTGGTGAGCGGCGAGCTGACCCTGGTGACCGACACCGGCGAGCAGCCGATGCGCCCGGGCATGGTCGCCGGCTTCCCGGCCGGCCGGTCCGACGGCCATCACCTGATCAACCGCTCCACCAAGCCCGCCGTCTATCTCGAGATCGGCACCCGCGTCGCCGAGGACGAGGCGGTCTATTCGGACATCGACATGGAACTCCGCCACCGGCCCGAGGGCCTGGTGTACGTCCACAAGAACGGCGAGCCGTATTAGGCGAGCGTCAACGGCCGGCCATGAACTTGGCGATGAGGTCCAGCGCGCGGGCGAGCTTCGGCAGGCTGGTCGCGAAGCAAAGGCGCAGATGGCCCTCGCCGCCCTCGCCGAACGCCACCCCGGGCGCGAGGCCGACGCCGGTCGCCAGGAGCAGCTCCTTCACCAGGGCCAGGCTGTCGCTCATGCCGTCGACCCGGATGAAGGCATAGAAGGCGGCCGCCGGCTTCGGTAGGCTGAGCCTCGGGATCGCGGCGACCCGCTCGATGACCAGATCGCGGGCCCCTCGATAGCGCCCGACGATTTCCTGGACGAAGGGCTCGCCGTCGCGCACCGCGACCAGGCCCGCCCGCTGAATGAACCCGGCCGGGCCGGCAATGTTGTACTCGGTGAGCATCTCGAAGGTCGGGCTGAGATCGGCCGGCAGCGTGATCCAGCCGAGCCGCCAGCCGGTCATCGCCCAGCTCTTGGAGAAGCTGTTGACCACGATCACGCGGTCGTCCGGCTCGGCGTGCTCGAGGAAGGAGGGTGCCACCGGCCGGTCGAAGACGATCCGGGCGTAGACCTCATCGCCCACGATCCAGATGCCCCGCCGGCGGGCGAACTCGAGGACCACGCGCTGCTCCTCGGTAGACATCATCCAGCCGGTCGGATTGTTCGGCGAGTTGAGAAAGATCACCCGGGTGCGCCGGTCGCAGGCGTCGAACAGGCGGTCGAGATCCAGCCGCCAGCCGTCATTGCCCGGGCTGAGCGGCACGCTCCGGATGCGGCCGGACAGGATCTGCGGCACCGCGGGCAGGTTGGGCCAGGCGGGCGTGGTCGTGACCACGACGTCGTCGGGGTCGACCAGGCTTTGCATGACCAGCATCAGCGCGTTCATGGCCGAGGCCGAGACGATCACGTTCTCGGGCCCGAGCCGGGTGCGATAGAGGCCGTTCATGTACTCGGCCAGCGTCGTCCTCAGCTCGGGGATGCCGGCATTGGGCTGATAGAAGGTGTCGCCCGCCTGGAGTGCGCGGCTCGCCGCCTCGCAGATGAACGCCGGCGTCGGCAGGTCGGGCTCGCCGAACCAGAGCGGGATGAGGTCGGCCCGGCCCATGCCGGGATGCGCCACCTCGCGGATCTGGGACGCGGGCAGGGCGGCGATCGAGGGGCGAAGAGCCTCGATCAACCCGGCCCGGGTGGGGGCTGGCTCGAGCATGCAATCACTCCCGGTTGGCGCCCGATCTGAGCCGATCCCGACCCGGGACGCAAGATCGGCTCCGATCGCCGGCTCGTGCCGACGGCTCAGCAGGCGATCGCGCGCAGGTGCCCCTTTGCGGCATAGGCCAGGATGCGGGCGTCGCGGGTCACCAGCGGCACATCCAGTTCCCGGGCCGTGGCGATCAGCAGCCGATCGGCCGGATCGCCGTGCAAGTGGCCCGGCAGGAAGGCAGCGCTCACGGCGACCCGATGCAGCAGCGGCGCGGGTCGAATGCCGGGCCGCGACAGCAGTCGTTCGAACCAGGTGACGGGATTTGGCCTGAACGAGAGTGGCTGGCGCCGGCGCGTGGCCAGGAGACCAACTTCCCAGGCCGAGACCGGCGAGACGAGTACGGAATCTGCTACTGTAGCCCGCTCAATGCTCAATCGGGCCGCGTCCGCCATCGGCTCCTCCAGCACCAACCAGATGATGGCGTGCGTATCGAGCAGAAGCATCGGCGGCTCAGAGCGGCCCCTCACCGGACCACGCCTCCGGGATATCCTCCAGGACCGGCTCCGTCAGATCAACCCCGGGCGGGATGATGACCGAGCCCTTCATGCATCCGTACAGGTCCGGGATCTCGGTTCCAGGCGGTGACGCCCGCAGCTCGGCGATCGGCTTGCCGCGCCGGGTCACCACCACCCGGTCGTAGCGGCGCGCCTCGAGCTCCTTGAACAGCGCGAGGCACTTGGCCTTGAACTGGCTGGCGCTGATCTCGAGCACGGCTTCGGTCATGGCCCGCCCCATATGGTCATTTGAACTGTCCATATCGGTGGTTGCGCCGCCGGGTCAAGCCATCCATCATGGCGGCGTTGCAACACCGGGGGGCGCGCCATGATCGAACCGCTCGGGGGCCCCATCTACTGGGTCCCGTACATCATCGGCTTGGTGATCGCCTATCTGATCGGCTCGATCCCGTTCGGGCTGCTCGTAGCGAAGGCGGGCGGAGCCGGCGACATCCGCGAGATCGGCTCGGGCAACATCGGCGCGACCAACGTCTTGCGCACCGGTCGCAAGGGCTTGGCGCTGGCGACGCTGATGCTCGACGTGCTCAAGGGCGCGCTGCCGGTCTGGCTCGCCTACCGCTATTTCGGACCCGACATGGCGGTGGTCGCCGGGCTCGGCGCGGTGGTCGGCCACTGCTTTCCGCTCTGGCTGAAATTTCGGGGCGGCAAGGGCGTCGCGACTGCGGCCGGGGTCGTGCTGGCCCTGACCCCGGCCGTAGCGCTCTGCGTCATCGTCCTGTTCGCCGCGATCGTGGCGCTGACCCGCTACGTCTCGCTTGCCTCGATGCTCGGAGCGCTCGCCGCAGCGCCGATCAGCTACGCTTTCGGCGCCGTGCAAGCCGCCGAACTCTACCTGGCGCTGGCCCTGCTGATCGTGCTCAAGCACGCCGGGAACATTCGCCGCCTGGTGACCGGACAGGAGGCAAGGCTGAGCTTCAGCGGCAAGCGAGATATCGCCAAATAGGCTATATTAGCCTGGCTTTATTGATCATGGGTTGACAGAGACCGCGTGCTGCGCTTGGTGTCCGGCCATGGCCGGGACCCTGTCGTTCGCCGAAAAGCTCGACTGGCTGCAGCTGGCCCGCTCGGGCGGGATCGGGCCCCGGACCTTCTTCAAGCTGCTGCAGCGGTTCGGCAGCGCACGGCGCGCCTTCGAGGAGCTGCCCCGGCTCGCCCGCGAGGTCGGCGCCGAGGAGCACTGGCGGCGCTGCCCGCGCGCCGACGCCGAGGCCGAGTTCGAGGCGCTCGCCCGGCTGGGCTGCCAGCTGATCGCCTCGGGTGAGGCCGCGTACCCCGAGCGGCTCGCCCAGATCGCCGATCCACCGCGGCTTCTGACCTTGCGCGGGCACGCCGAGCTGCTCGCCGCCCCGAGCGTTGCGATCGTCGGCGCGCGCAATGCCAGCGCCAACGGCCGCCTGCTCGCCAAGGGGCTGGCGGGCGACCTCGCCGCGGGCGGGCTGGTCGTGATCTCGGGTCTCGCACGCGGCATCGACACCGCGGCACACGAGGGCGCGCTCGCCGCGGCCGATGGAGCAACGGTCGCCGTGATCGCCTCGGGCATCGACGTCCCCTATCCCGAGGACAACGCCCTGCTGTTCGAGCGGATCGCGGCCAGCGGCGCGGTGGTCACCGAGCGACCGGTCGGCGCCGTGCCCCAGGCGCGCCACTTTCCGCGCCGCAACCGGCTGATCTCGGGCCTCAGCCTCGGCGTCGTCGTGGTCGAAGCGGCGCCGCAGTCGGGCTCGCTGATCACCGCGCGGCTCGCCGCCGAGCAGGGCCGCGAGGTCATGGCCGTGCCCGGGAGCCCGCTCGACCCGCGCCACCGCGGCACCAACCAGCTGCTGCGCGACGGCGCGACGCTGGTCGAGAACGCGGATGACATCCGCGCCGCGCTCGGACCACTAAGCGCGGCGCCGGGACCGCGAAAGGTTGCACGCGAACCTCTCCCCCCACGGGTCACCCTGCTGCCACCCACGCCACCGGAGATTCCGGCGCCTGAGGCTGGCCTGGTCAATCGGGTACGCGAAAGCCTCGGCCCCGAGCCGCTGCTGGTTGACGAACTGATCCGGCAGTGTCATGCGTCGACTGCCGAGGTGCAGCGGGCGCTGCTCGAGCTGGAGCTCGAGGGGCGGATCGAGCGCCATCCCGGCAACCGGGTCTCCCTTGCATCGGCCTGACCCGGCCACATATGAGGGGCGCCGGACCAACACCGGTCGCGCGCCGTCAACCACCTCGCGCAGGGCCATCGTCGCCGCATGGACGTCGTCGTCGTCGAATCCCCGACCAAAGCCAAGACCATCAACAAGTATCTCGGCTCCGGCTACCGGGTGCTCTCGAGCTACGGGCACGTCCGCGACCTGCCCGAGAAGGACGGCTCGGTCCTGCCCGAGGAGGACTTCCGGATCATCTACGAGCCGCTCGCCGACAAGCGGCCGCGCATCCAGGAGATCGCCAAGGCGGTCAGAGACGCCCGCCACCTCTATCTGGCGACCGACCCGGATCGCGAGGGCGAGGCGATCTCCTGGCATCTCGTGGCCGCGCTCAAGGAGCTTGGCGCGATCAACGGCGTCGACGTCAAGCGGGTGGTGTTCTACGAGATCACCAAGTCTGCGGTCCTCGAGGCGATGCGCCATCCGCGCGATCTGGACGAGGGCCTGATCGACGCCTACCAGGCGCGCCGCGCGCTCGACTATCTGGTCGGCTTCACCCTCTCGCCGGTCCTGTGGCGAAAGCTCCAGGGCTCGCGCTCGGCGGGTCGCGTGCAGTCGGTGGCGCTCAGGCTGATCTGCGAGCGCGAAGACGAGATCGAGGCCTTCCAACCGCGCGAGTACTGGACCATCGAGGGCCAGTTCGCGACGCCCGCTGGCGCAACGTTCAACGCCGGTCTGGCCCGCCTCGATGGCAGGAAGCTGCAAAAATTCGACCTCGCGAGCGAGGCCGATGCGCGGCGGGCGGTCGCCGAGATCGAGCGCCGCAGCTTCACCGTCGAGAGCGTCGAGAAGCGGCAGGTGCAGCGTCATCCGGCGCCGCCATTCGCGACCTCGACCCTCCAGCAGGAGGCCGCCCGCAAGCTCGGCTTCGGTGCCGAGCGGACGATGCGGACCGCCCAGCGTCTGTTCGAAGGCGTGACGCTGGACGGCGAGACCGTGGGCCTGATCACCTACATGCGGACCGACAGCGTGCACCTCGCCGGCGGGGCGCTGACCGCCTGCCGCGAGCAGATCGCCAGGCGTTACGGCGAGCGCTATGTGCCCGAGAAGCCGCGCGCCTATCGGACCAGGACCAAGAATGCCCAGGAGGCGCACGAGGCGATCCGGCCGACCGAGATCAGCCGCACGCCGGATCAGGTCCGCCGCTATCTCGACGGCGACCAGCGCCGCCTCTACGAGCTGATCTGGAAGCGCACGCTTGCGAGCCAGATGGCGAGCGCGCTGCTCGACCGCGTGGTCGCCGATCTTGCCTCGGCCGATGATCAGGTCGGCTTTCGCGCGACCGGATCGACGATCGCCTTCGACGGCTTTCTCGCCCTCTACCAGGAGGGCCGGGACGATCCGGCGCAGGACGACGACGAGGCCAGCGCCATCCTGCCGGCGATGGCGCCGGGCGACGGGCTCCGCCGTGGCGAGATCTCGCCCAAGCAGCACTTCACCGAGCCGCCGCCCCGTTACACCGAGGCGAGCCTGGTCCGCCGGCTCGAGGAGCTCGGCATCGGGCGACCCTCGACTTACGCCAGCATCATCTCGGTGCTCCAGGACCGCAACTACGTCCGGCTCGAGAGCAAGCGTTTTCGGCCCGAGGACCGCGGCCGGCTGGTCAACGCCTTCCTGGTCGCCTTCTTCGATCAATACGTGCAGCCGGAGTTCACCGCGGCGCTCGAGAACCGGCTCGACGACATCGCCGCCGGCGAGCGCCACTGGAAGCAGGTCCTGCGCGAGTTCTGGGACCCGTTCGACGGTGTGGTAGGCGAGGTCAAGGAACGGCGGGTCGCCGAGGTGATCGAGGCCCTGAACCAGCTGCTGGGCCCCCATCTGTTCCCGCCCCGCCCGGATGGCGGCGATCCGCGCCGTTGCCCGCTCTGCGGGGCCGGCCAGCTCAGCTTGAAGCTGGGGCGGTTCGGCGCGTTCGTCGGCTGCTCGAACTACCCCGAGTGCCGCTTCACCCGCCGGCTCGGCGTCAAGCCCGAGGCAGAGGAGGCCGACGGCGAGGCCAAGGATCGTCTGATCGGGGTCGATCCGACGACCCGCGAGGAGGTGCGTCTGCGGCGCGGCCCCTACGGCCCGTACGTTCAGCGCGGCCATGGCGAGACGCTCAAGCGCTGCTCGCTGCCGCCCAATCTGGAGCCCGCGGACCTCGATCTCGACACCGCCCTCGCTCTGCTCGCCCTCCCGCGCGAGGTCGGCCGCCACCCCGAGACCGGTCAGCCGATCGAGGTCGGCATCAACCGCTACGGCCCCTACATCAAGCACGATCGTTTCGTCCGGCTCGGCCCGCAGGACGATGTGCTGACCATCGGCATGAACCGGGCGATGACCCTGCTCGCCGAGGTCGGTTCGAAAGCCCGCCCCGGACAGAAGAAGCTCAAAGACCTTGGAGTCCACCCCAAGGACCGCAAGCCGGTCACCCTCCATCAGGGCCGCTTCGGCCCCTACCTCAAGCATGGCCAGCAGAACGCGAGCCTGCCCAAGGGGGAGAACGCGGAGCAATTGACCCTCGGGCGGGCCGTTCAGTTGCTGGCCGAGCGTGCGGCCAAAGCCAAGAGCAAGGCCGGTAAGGCGAAGGCCGCGGGCAAGAGCTCGGCCAAGGCCGGCAGGAGCCAGGCTAGGCGCACGGCCAAGGCGCCGACCGAGTGAATTGGAGTTGCCGCTCGATCACCGAGCCGCGCTCGGATCGACCTGGCTGGTGACCATGACTTCAACCAGGCGGCACCGCATCTCGGGCCGGACAGGCTCCCGCGTGCCCGGCCGCGAGTATCTGCTGCGCCATCTCGAGCAGAGTCCGCCCGGGACGAGCAAGCGCGATCTGGCGCGGGTCGCGGTGCTCGAGGTGACCGGGCTCGACCCGGACGGCGAGCTGATGGCTCGGCCCCTGAGCCGGGCTGATGGCCCCGCGGAGGCGAC
>JBKPDM010000460.1:0-4859 GCA_046727895.1 Pseudomonadota bacterium
GGATGGGGGTGAGCCTGGCCGAGGCGGCGCGCAGCTACACCCTGCTGACCGTGGGCGACGGTCTGGTCTCCCAGATTCCGGCGCTGATCGTCTCGACCGCGGCCGGCCTCCTGGTCGCCAAGGCGGGCGTCGCCGAGCGCACCGATCGGGCGCTGTTCGGCCAGTTCGGCGCCCATCCGCGCGCGCTCGCGACCACCAGCGGCCTGCTGGCCCTGCTCGCGTGCTGCCGGGCCTGCCGCTGCTGCCGTTCCTGCTCCTGTCGGGACGACCGGCGCACTCGCCTGGCGTCTCGGACGCCCGTCCGCGGACCGAGAAGGCGGTGAGTGAAGAGGCGGCGAAGCTGCCCAGCGAGGAGCCGATCAGCGCCGCGCTCGCGATGGATCCGCTTCGGCTCGAGCTCGGCTACGGTCTCCTCGCGCTGATCGGCGAGGCGGGCGGCCCTAGGCTCACCGACCAGATCAAGGCGCTGCGCCGGCAGCTCGCGGGCGAGCTCGGCTTCGTCATGCCGCCGGTCCGCATCCAGGACAACATCCAGCTGCCGGCCAACACCTACGTGGTCAAGCTCAAGGAGGTCGAGACCGGGCGCGGCGAGCTCCGTCCGAACATGCTCCTGGTCATGGCCCCCAAGGGCGACAAGATCACCCTTCCCGGCGAGGAAACCACCGAGCCGACCTTCGGTCTGCCGGCGATGTGGCTCGCTCGGAATCTGCGCGGGGAGGCGAGCTTTCGCGGCTATACAGTGGTCGACCCGGCGACCGTGCTGACCACCCATCTGACCGAGATCATCAAGGACAATCTGGCCGAGCTGCTGAGCTACGCCGAGACCCAGAAGCTCCTCGACGAGCTGTCCAAGGACTACCAGAAGCTGATCGACGATCTGGTCCCCAGCCGGATCAGCGTCGGCGGCATCCAGCGGGTGCTGCAGACTCTGCTCGCCGAGCGGATCTCAATCCGCGATCTGGCCCTGATCGTCGAGGCGCCCGCCAGATCAGCCACGCCCATACCGCCGAGGCCGGCTACATCCCCATCCTCACGCTTTCGCCGGAGTGGGAGCAGGCATTCGGCGAGGCTTTAATCGGCCTGGGCGACGAGCGCCAGCTGGCAATGGCGCCAAGCAAGCTGCAGGCCTTCATCGGCCGCCTGCGCGAGGTCTTCGAGCAGCAGGCGATGCGCAGCGAGCTGCCGGTTCTGGTCACGACCCCCGGCGTGTGCGCCTACGTCCGCTCGATCGTCGAGCGTTTCCGGCCGGCCACGGTAGTTCTGTCGCAGAACGAGATTCATCCCAAGGCCCGGATCCGGACCCTCGGTCAGGTGTGAGCCCGCTTCGTCATCATGCGGCTCAAGACGCTCGTGGCGCCCGATCCCCAGCAGGCCATGGCCATGCTGCGCGCGCAGCTCGGCGCCGATGCGATCATCGTCGCGACCCAGGAGCTCGCCGACGGTGGCGTCCGGATCACCGGCGCGATCCAGAACGAGGATCTGGATCTGGCCGAGCTGCTGGCGCCGCCGCGCGGGACCTCGCGCGCCATCGAGCGCCTCGCCGCCATGGCCGCCCATCATGAACTCCCGGAGCGACTTCGCGCCCGGCTGCTCGATCTCGCCTCTGCCACGCCCGACGACGACCCCCTCGCCGCCTTGAGCCAGGCCCTGCACGAGACGTTTCGCTTCGAGCCGCTCGCGCTCGCCGGCCGAGCACCGCTTCTGCTCTCGGGCCCGGCCGGCGCGGGCAAGACGGCCTCGGTTGCCAAGCTCGCGGCGCGCGCCGTGCTCGATGGCCGAACCGTCGCCGTGGGGCAACCACCGACACCAGCCGCGCGGGTGGGCTCGAGCAGCTGCGGGCGTTGCTGGCACCGCTCCAGCTGCGGCCGACGCCGGAGCCGGAGCCGGCGGCGCTGCGCCAGCTCGTTGCACAGCGCGCGGCGGACTCGCTGCTGATCGACACGCCGGGCCTGAACCCGTTCAAACCGTCGGATCTCGGCCTGTTGTCGACCTTGCTCGAAGCGAGCGGCGGGCAGCCGGTCCTGGTCTTGGCGGCCGGCTGCGGCGTCGCCGACTGCGGCGAGATCGGCCACACCTATGCCGCGCTCGGCGCCCGGCGGCTCCTCGCCACCAAGCTCGACGCGGCCAGGCGCCTGGGCGGCATGCTCGCGGCCGCAGCGGCCGGGCTCGCGTTCTGCGAGGCCGGCATCGGCCCGACCATCGGCCAGGGTCTTGGCCCGATGAGCGCGAGCGGCCTCGCCCGCCTGCTCCTGCGCCGGGAGGAGATGGCCGGCGCCGGCCAACGAACGGCGGGAGGATCGGGGTGAGCCGGATCATCGCCATAGCTTCGGGCAAGGGCGGCGTCGGCAAGACCTGGCTCGCGATCAGCCTCGCTGAGGCGCTCGCCCGTCTTGGCCAGCGCGTCCTGCTGTTCGACGGCGACCTCGGCCTCGCCAATGTCGACGTTCAGCTCGGCCTGGGCCCGGGCCGCGATCTGGCGAGCGTGCTCACCGGCCGCTGTCGTCTCGATGAGGCGGTCCGCGAGGTCGGTGCGGGCGGCTTCGATCTCGTGCCCGGCCGCTCGGGCTCGGGCGATCTCGGGCTGCTCGATCTGGATCTCCTGGAACGGCTGCTCGCCGAGCTGCGCGCGCTCGCTCGGGGCTACGACCTGACCCTGCTCGATCTGCCGGCCGGCGTCGACCGCGCGGTGCGCCGCCTCCTGGCGGCCGCCGGGATTCGGCTGGTCGTCACGACCGACGAGCCGACCGCGCTGACCGACGCTTACGCTCTGATCAAGCTCAGCTATCGGGCCGATGGCGGCGATCGCCTGCGGCTGGTGGTCAATCTGGCGGCGAGCCATGCGGCCGGGCGTCAGACCTATCAGGGCCTCGCGCGCGTCTGCGAGCACTTCCTGCAGCTGCGGCCGCCGCTCGCGGGTGTGGTCCGGCGCGATCCGCGGGTCGCGGACGCCATCCGACATCAGACGCCGTTCCTGCTGCGCCACCCGAGCAGCCCGGCGGCGCGGGACGTGGAGGCGCTCGCCCGGCAGCTCGCGAGCGCTGCATGACCATTTCGATCCCGCCGTCCGCTGCTCTGCTGCCGCTCGGCAGCCAGCCGTCGGCCGAGGGCCTGGTTGCCGCCAGCGAGGGACGGGTCGGCGGCCAGCCCGTCGCCGCGGTGGTCGTCGCGATCACCCGCCGGGGTTCCCTGATCGAGGCCGCCGGCCACCGCTGGCGACTCGACGGCGCACCGCCGCTGCCGCGCGGCGCGGCGCTCGCCCTCGACTTCACCGCCGCGGTCCACCGCGAGCAGCCCGGCCGCCTGTTGGCGGTTGCCGACCGGATGCTCGAGCCGCCGGTTGCGGTCCGCCTGCAGCCGGTGGCCACGATGGCCGAACGGTCCCAGGCGCCGGAAGCTCGTGCCGCCCGGCCAGGCGGCACCTCCGCCGGCGAATGCCACCGCGATGCTCGCCGAGGTGATCCGCCTTGACCCTCAGGGGCGGCTGGTGTTGCACGCCGCCGGCTTGAACTTGCGCCTCGAGGCAGCGCTCGATCTGCCGATCGGCGCTCGGCTGCAACTCGTCCTGCCGCCGGGGTTTGCCTCATTCGGGTCGGCAGGTGAGCCCGGGTTACCGGCAGCCGACGGCCCGCTGCGTGCGTTGATCGATGCTTTGGCTCGCCAGGCGAACGCGGCGGGAGGGCACTGGTCGGGGCCTGAAGCCAATGAACTGCGGCTACCGCAGCCGGACCATGGGTTGGCCGCCCAGCTGCTGCGCTGGGTGCACCGGCTCCATGCCGTCGGCACGCCGCCGGGACTCGAGAGGGGGGTCGATGTCGGCAGCGCCAGGCCGGGCATCGAGTCGGGCGCGCTGCGCACCGCTCTGGTGGAGCTCGGCCGCTGCGCTCAAGCTCTACCTGCGCGAGACGATGCCCGATGCCGAACGCCGGCCCAAGACCGGGCGCGACCGCTCCTCAGGCAGCCGAAGGGCGGTGTTCGAGCTCGAGTTCAGTCATCTGGGGCGCTGTCAGCTGGATGCGCTCTGTCAGGCGCGGCGCTTCGATCTGCTCGTCCGCACCGAGGCTCCGCTCGATGCCGCCCTGCAGCAGGACATCCGAGACCTGTTCGCAGCGGCGCGCGACGTGGCCGGGCTGTCCGGACAACTGGAATTTCGCGTCGCAGACCTCCTCGCGCTGCCCGATCCGCCGGCACCCGCCGGCCGCCAGCTCACCGCCTAGAGCTATCGACCCGAATTGCCCCGCAGCGCCCGGCGGGCGGCGGCGATTGCCGGCGGCCGTGCGGAGCGCAGCCGTGAATCGACATAGTGCCCCTGGAACAGCCGGATTCCGAACGACTGGCCCCAGCGGATCGCGTCCGTGGTATCGCAGCGGCAGAGGATCACCCGGTCGAGCCCCGCCCGCTTGATCGCGGCCTTGAGCTCGATGTGGCGGTCCTCGTTCAGCCCGTCCAGCAGATCCGGCGTCCAGATGATCTTGACCAGGTCGGCGCCGAGCCGCTTACGGTCGATCAGCGGCAGATGCAGGTAATGCAGGCCGTCGATGCACACCCGATAGCCGCGCTCGCGCAGGAACTCGCGGATGAACAGATAGGCGCCGAGTTCGGCGTAGATGTCGATCAGCTGGAGCTCGATGATCACCGGCACCGCCGCCTGCCGGCGAAACTCCTGATGGAATTTGAGGAATTCGGGCGACAGCAGCGTTGCCAGGCGCAGATTGACGCTGATCGCTCCTTCGGGCACGCCGAGCTCGTGCTTGGCGAGGCAGGACAGGAGCCGGCGGTCGAGCGACTCGGCGAGCCGCTGGAACAGCCACGCATCAGCGGTCAGATCGACGCCCGGCACCAGCAGGGTGGCGAGCTCACGG
>JBKPDM010000461.1:0-6552 GCA_046727895.1 Pseudomonadota bacterium
AGGGATTCCCGCAGCCTGGCTCCCAGCCTCGCTGAAGTGGACTGCCCCGGTGGCCGGTCGTCGGTGTCGTGGGCCCCGGCGCGCAGCAGGTCCAGCCCAGCCTCTTGCGGCCATCAAAGCGCGAACGGGACAACTCGGCAAGCCTTTAAAGCGTCAGAAACCCGGATACCCATGTCAGCTGAAAGCTTGATGCCATGATCGCTCGATTTTGCTATCGGAATCATGATGTTGGCAGGGGCGACGGGATGCGATCATGGGGCTTGCCTTCTCCGTCAGAGAGGGCCAAGCTTCAGCAAACCGGCATGTGGGACCGGCATGCGGGAAATGTCGGTGGAAATATAGGGGATTGGAGCTATGAACCGGAAGGCTCTCTTTGCGGCGGGCACAGCGCTAACCCTTAGCGCCGTTCTGGGTGGCGTAATAGCCCTTACGGGGCAGCCGAGTCCGGTATGCGCCGCCACCGCTGAAATGAGCTTCAAAGAGGATGTTTTCCCAATCTTCAAAGGCCGGTGCATCGACTGTCACCAACCCGGTGGCCAAGGCTACGAGCAGAGCGGGCTTGACCTCAGCACGTATGAGGGAGTGATGAAGGGAACCAAATTCGGTCCCATAGTCGTTCCCGGCGATCCCGACTCGAGCAACTTGATGTGGCTGCTGGATTGGAGGGCGTCGCCCGAGCTTCGCATGCCGCACGGGAAGAAGAAGCTCTCCACTTGTGACCGAGATGCGATCCGCAGCTGGATCTTCCAAGGTGCAAAAGACAATTAGCGCAGGGCCGCCCCGTCGATCCTGCGTGGGTTGCCGCGCCCGTCTCTCGCTGGGCTAGCCTGGCTAGAAGCCGAACTCCGGCGAGCATCGCCGAAGCCTGCGCGCGTCAGGTACCTTCCGTTGGATCTCGACCACCAGCGGAGCTGGCGGGTCGCGCCGGGCGCTCGAGCTCCTCGATCGTGCGCGGCCAGTCGACCTTCAGCAGGCGGGAGAGGCCGCGATCGGCGAGCAGCCGGCCCCCCGTCTGGCAGCGCGGGCAGTAGTTGGTCTCGTTGTCGGCGTAACGGATCCGCTGCACCGCGGTGGCGCAGACCGGGCAGGGCTGCCGGTACTTGCCGTGCACCGCCATGTCCGGGCGAAAGGCGGTGACCTTCTCCGGGAAGTCGTCGCCGTACTGCGCGCGCAGCCGCCCGGTCCACTCGGCGAGGGTGGCGCGGGTCGCCTCGTAAAGACGCGACGTCTCATCTCGCGTCAGCTTGCCGGTCATGGCGATCGGTGAGAGGCGCGCCCGGTGCAGGATCTCGTCGGAATAGGCATTGCCGATGCCGCTGAAGAGGCGCGGGTCGGTGAGCGCCCGCTTCAAGGTGTGGTTCTCGCGGCCAAGCGCTTCAGAGAATGCCTGAAGATCGGCCTCGAACACTTCGAGACCGCCCGGATCGTGCGCGCAGAGCGCCGGCTCGCCGCGCACCAGGTGCAGCGCGGCCCGCTTCTTCGGGCCGAACTCGGTGAGCGTCAGGCTGCCGTTCGGGAAGTCGAACGCCGCCAGCGCGTGGCGGCCAGAGAGCCCCGCCCCGGCCTCGCGCCAGTGCAGTCGGCCGTTGATCATCAGATGCAGGATCAGCCAGAGATCGTCCTCGAGGCCGATCGAGATCCGCTTGCCGAGGCGGCGCAGCTCCAGGACCCGCCTGGCCCGGACCGCCGCGATCGGCGGATCGACCGTGCGCAGCAGGAACGGGCTCGCAAGCCGCACGCCCTTGAGCGGCCGGCCGACGATCCGCCGCTCGAGCGCTTCGATGTAGACCGTGATGTCCGGCAGCTCGGGCATGGCGGGAGAAGGTCGCACGAAGCTGATCGGATGCCCAGCACGAGCCTGCGCTTCCCCGGAGCGTCGGGCGCCGCTACAACGGGCTCGCCATCAGGGAGGAGGGTCGCGTCGTGTCCAGCCAAGCCGCTGCCCGGGCCTCGTCGCCGCGCGAGACGCTGCAGGCCCGGATCGATGCCCTGGCGCGGGTTCGCCTCGCCTACCTGCCAACGCCGCTCGATTCTTGTCCCCGCCTCAGCGCCACGCTCGCCGGCCCCGAGATCTGGATCAAGCGCGACGACCTGACCGGTCTCGCCTTCGGCGGCAACAAGACCCGCCAGCTCGAGTTCGTGTTCGCGGATGTTCTGGCACGGGGCGCCGATACCGTGGTCGCCGGCGCCTATACCCAGTCCAACTGGTGCCGGCAGATGACCGCCGCGGCGAAGAAGCTCGGGCTCGAGGTCGCGCTGGTCCTGCTGCACGGCGAGAAGGGGCCGGCGCTGCAGGGCAACCTGCTGCTCGATCGGCTGATGGGCGCCGACGTCACGGTGGTCGATCTCGACAGCATGGAGCGCCTCGCACCGCTCCTTGAAGCCAAGGCCGGGGAGCTCGAGCGCGCCGGCCGCAGGCCTTACATCGTGGCGCCGTTCGCGGTCGACCGGCTGGCGCTCGGCGCGTTCGGCTACGTCAACGCCGCGCTCGAGCTCGACCGCCAGTTCGATGAGGCCGGGATCGACCCGGACTGGCTCTACCTCTGCGGCGCCAACATGACCCCGGCCGGCCTCGCGCTCGGGCTAAAGGCGCTCGGCCGACGCGCGAGGCTGATCAACATTGCGCCGATCCGCTGGAGCGAGCCGCGGGCGGCCGACATCGCCCGCATCGCGAGCGCGGCGGCCGAGCGCCTCGGCCTCGATGTCCGCATCGGAGCCGACGAGATCGCCAATTACGACGACTACATCGGCGAGCGCTACGGCCTGGTGACCGCGGGCGGCCGCGAGGCGATGCAGCTGCTCGGCCGGACCGAGGCGATCATTCTCGATCCGGTCTACAGCAGCAAGGCGATGGCCGGCCTGATCGATCACGTCCGCCGCGGCCGGATCGGCAAGGGCGAGACCGTGGTCTTCCTCCATACCGGCGGCACGCCGGCGCTCTTTGCCTACGCCGCCGATCTCGGCCTCGGCTGACGGTTGAGCCTCGGCGCTGCAGGTCTTCTATGAGCGCCTCCTCGCCGCTGGTGAGGCCAAGGAGATGGCCCTCACCGCCGCTATGCGCACTCTCCTCGTCACCACAGTCGCTGACACCATTGCCCCGTCTCTGGAATAACAGTTTGATGTACGTCAATGCGCCGAGCCTGGGTGCGGTGTCACGCTGCTGTCCCGCAACAGGGCGGGCAACCGGGAACAGGATCGGAGACATGACATGACCAGGAAACCGGGTATCGACGTGACCTTCCCTTCGGCCGTCGGCGGCGCGACGCGCCGCAGCGTTCTGGTGACCGGCGCGCTCGGCTGGGTTGCCGTCCTCGCCGGCCGGCTTCCGCCGGTGTTCGCGGCCGAAAAGCCGAAAGTCGGCCTGGTGATGAAGTCACTGGCCAACGAGTTCTTCAAGCAGATGCAGGCCGGCGCCGAGGACTATGCGGCGAAGAACACCGACAAGTTCACCTTCAAGGCCGTCGGCATGAAGGACGAGCGCGACTTCGCCGCACAGGTCGACGCGATCGAGAATTTCGTCACGCAGAAATACGACCTCATCGTGGTGGCGCCGGCCGATTCCAAGGCCATGGTCACGCCGATCGCCAAGGCGGTGAAGGCCGGTGTCGTCGTCATCAACATCGACGTCGAACTGGACCAGGAGGCCAAGAAAGCGGCGGGGATCGACCTTGCATTCTTCGGTCCCGACAACCGCGCCGGCGCGAAGCTGGCCGGCGATGCGCTCGCCCAGGCGCTCGGGCCGGGAGGCAAGGTCGTCATCCTGGAGGGCAATCCAGAGGCCGACAATGCCCAGCAGCGCAAGAAGGGCTTCGACGATTCGGTGGCCGAAGGCAAGCTCCAGCTCCTCGACAGCAAGACGGCGCATTGGGAGACCGAGGAAGCCAACACGCTGATGACGAACTTCATGACGCAGTATCCCGACATCCAGGGTGCGATGGCGGCGAACGACTCGATGGCGCTCGGCGTGGTCAAGGCGATCGACGCGGCCGGCAAGAGCGGCCAGATCAAGGTCGTCGGCTTCGACAACATTCCCGCGGTGCAGCCCCTGATCAAGAGCGGCAAGATGCTCGCGACCATCGAGCAGTACGGCGCACAGATGGCCGTCATCGGCATCAACTACGGCCTGCGGGAATTGGCCGGCGAAAAATTCACCGGCTGGGTCAAGACCGACATTAAGCTGATCACGGCCAAGGATCTTGCCTGATCCGGCCACGCATGCGACGAAACCGGGGAGAGGCGTGGGCCGGGCGGCGCGCTTCTCCCCGCATCGCCACATGCGTCGCTGATCGGGTTGCTGCGCCTGCGACTTCGCCGCGTCCGTCAGCAATAACCGGGTGCCTGGAGCCGGGAGGACGCGGCGATGGAGCACTCAGCAGTCGAATCGCAAGTTCCCGACGAGATGGTCGGCCCGCTTCTCCAGCTGCGGGGCATCAGTAAGCATTTCCCCGGGGTCATGGCGCTGCAGAACGTGTCGCTCGACGTCGCGCGCGGCGAAGCGCACGTGCTGCTCGGCGAGAACGGCGCGGGCAAATCGACGCTGATCAATCTGCTCGCCGGCATCTACGCGGCCGACGCGGGAAACATCACGTTCGACGGCAGGCCGTACCGCCCGCGCACGCCGACGGATGCGTACCGCGCCGGCATCCGCGTCGTACACCAGGAGCTGAACCTGCTCTCGCACCTCACGGTGGCCGAGAACCTTCTGTTCGAAAACCTGCCGCAGCGCCACTGGCTGGTGAACTACGGGGAGATGAACCGGCGCGCCGCCGCCCTGCTGAAACAGGTCGGATTGGATATCCCGCCGACCATTCCGGTCGAGCGGCTTGGGGTCGCACAGACGCAGCTCGTCGAAATCGCCAAGGCGCTCTGTCACGAAAGCAAGCTGCTCATCCTGGACGAGCCTACGGCGACGCTCACGTCGAAAGAGATCGAGCGCCTGTTCGGCATCCTCAGGCAGCTGAAGGCGAACAACGTCACCATCATCTACATCTCCCACCGCCTGCACGAAATCTTCGAGATCGGCGACTGCGTCACCGTGCTGCGCGACGGCCAGGTCGTCGCCACGCGGCCGCTTGCCGGGCTGACGATCGCGGAGATCGTGCGCATGATGGTCGGCCACAGCATCAAGGCGGAGCACATGTTTCGCGAGGACGTGCAGGTCGGCGAGGAGGTCCTGCGCGTCGAGGGCCTGCGGCGCAGTGCCTCCGCCCCCGAGGTGTCGTTCAGCGTCGGACGCGGCGAGATCGTCGGCGTGGCCGGGCTGGTGGGCAGCGGTCGCACCGAGGCGATGCGCGCCGTATTCGGCGCCGACCCCCGATCCGCCGGCAGGATCTTCGTCGACGGCGCGCCGGTGACGATCGCTTCACCGCAGGACGCGGTTCGGCACGGACTGAGCCTGCTGACGGAGGATCGCAAGAACCAGGGTCTGCTGCTGGGCCTGTCCTGCGTCGAGAACATCACCATCACTGATCTCGCCAAGGTGTCGCACCTGGGCCTGCTGCGCCGGTCGGCCGAGCAGCGCGCCGCCACCGCCCTCGTCGACGAGCTGCACATCAAGACGCCGTCGCTGTTCCAGGCCGTGCGCAACTTCTCCGGCGGCAACCAGCAGAAGGTCGTCATCGCGAAATGGCTGTTCCGCGGCGCAAAAGTGCTGATCTGCGATGAACCGACCCGCGGCATCGACGTTGGCGCCAAGCAGGAAATCTATGAACTGTTGTGGGAACTGGCGGCCGCGGGCCGGGGCATCATCTTCATCTCGTCGGACCTGCCCGAACTGATCGGCATCTGCCACCGCATCATCGTGTTCGCGAACGGCAGGATCGTGGGCGAGGTGCCGCGGGCCCTCTTCGACCAGCAGCGGATCCTCTCACTCGCGTACGAGGAATACGACCTTGAGCCAAGCAACTGAGCTTGCAGCGGAGCAGAACGCCGGCGCCCGCTGGAACGGCGTGCTGCGCTTCCTGGCGCGCGATGCCGGCGTCGCGGCGGCGCTGGTCCTGATCGTGATATTCTTTTCGATCACCGCGCCTTACTTCGCGACGACGGAAAACTTCCTGAAGGTATTCGTGCAGATCGCGATCAACACAGTGCTTGCGGCGGGAATGACTTTCGTCATCCTGACCGGTGGGATCGACCTTTCGGTCGGCTCGGTGCTCGCCCTCTGCACCGTCGTCGGCGCACTGATCATGACGGATCGGGACATCCCGGTCGCTGCATCCATCCCGCTGGCGCTCCTGGGCTGCATGGGGACCGGGGCGGCCTGCGGCGCGATCAACGGGTGGGTGTCCGAACAGTGGAAGATCCCGTCCTTCATCGTCACCCTAGGCATGCTGAACATCGCGAGCGGCGCGGCGCGCGTAGTCAGCAACAATTCGACCATCACCGGGCTGCCGCAGCCGTTCATCGATTTCGGGAACATGATCATCGGCGGCGTGGTCCCGTCGATCTTTCTGATCGCCGTGGCGGTCATCCTCGTCGGCTGGTTCATTCTGCGTTTCACGGTGTTCGGCCGCCTCATCTTCGCCATCGGCACGAACGAGGAAGCGGTACGGC
>JBKPDM010000462.1:0-9367 GCA_046727895.1 Pseudomonadota bacterium
GTTCGCGGGGCTATCGAAAGAATACCGGCTTGGAGCAATCTCGGTGCCGGCGCTGTTGGACGTCTCGTTCACCGTCGGGCACGGCGAATTCGTCGCCATCATGGGGCGGTCGGGCTCGGGCAAGTCGACTTTGATGAACCAGATCGGCTGTCTGGACACGCCCTCGGCCGGAACCTATCGATTCGAAGGCGTCGATGTATCGACGCTCGCACCGGACGAGCTTGCCGCTTTGCGCAACCGCAAGATCGGCTTCTGCTTTCAACAGTACAACCTGTTGCCGCGTGCGACCGCGCTCGCCAATGTCGAACTGCCGCTCATCTATCGAGGCGTGCCGCCACGGGTGCGGGCGGAGCGCGCCGCTGCTGTCCTGGCGGCGGTCGGGCTCGCCGATCGCGGCCACCACCTGCCGAGCCAGCTGTCCGGCGGGCAGCAGCAGCGTGTCGCGATCGCGCGCGCGCTCGTCAACCACCCCGTCCTGATTCTGGCCGACGAGCCGACCGGCACGCTCGACACCAAGACGGGCCTGGAGGTCCTGGGCCTGCTCAAGAACTTGAACCGGACCGGCATCACGGTCGTGCTCGTCACCCATGATGCGGATATCGCCGGCTTCGCCCGACGCATGATTTCTCTGCGCGACGGCCGCGTGATCGATGATCGCATGCAGGCCAGCGCGCTCGATACCCGACCGGTGCTCGATCCCCTGCCGGTGGCCGCGACGGCATGAGCTATCTCGAGGCGCTGCGGCTCGGATCCGAAGCGCTCCGCGCGAATCCGCTGCGCAGCGCCTTGACGACGCTCGGCATCGTCATCGGCGTCGCCGCCGTAATTCTGGTCGTATCCATCGGATCCGGTGCGCGCGAGGTCGTCGTGGACGAGATCCGCAGTCTCGGCTCGAACCTGCTCATCGTCGAGCCGCACGCCACTCGAGCGGGGAGCCTCGGTCCGGCCGCGACCCTCTCCGCGAGTGACGCCGACGCGATCGCGCAGGAAATCGGCGGCGTTGAGCTCTCCGTCCCCACCGTTCACACCGGCGTGCAGGTCGTGCACGGTGACCTCAACTCACCGACGACGCTGTACGGGGTCGGGCCGGGCTTCCTGCGCGCGCGGGACTGGGACGTCGGGATTGGCCGAGGCTTCGGCGAGGAGGACACCGGCAGCAAGGTCGTGCTCCTCGGCGAGACCGTGACACGCGCCCTCTTCGGCGATGCCAGCCCCATCGGCGCCGTCGTCCGCGTGCAGAGGATACCGTTCACGGTGCTCGGCGTGCTCACGGCCAAGGGGCAGACGACCTCAGGCAAAGACGAGGACGACCTCGTCGTGGCCCCCATTCGGACGGTGATGGAGCGCTTGATGGGCGGCAGCGGCTCGAGGTCACGCAGTATCGACACGATGCTGGTCAAGGTGGCCGAGGGCCAGAGCATGGCGGAGGCCGAGCAGGAAATCCGCGCCCTCCTGCGCGAGCGTCACCACCTGCGGCCGCATCAGGATGACGATTTCTCGGTCCGGAACCTCGCGGAGGTGCTCGCGATCAAGGAGTCGGCCGCGCGTGCGCTGGCTCTCGTGGTTGCCGCCATCGCCTCGGTGTCGCTCGTGGTCGGGGGCATCGGCATCATGAACATCATGCTGGTGTCGGTGATCGAGCGCACGCGCGAGATCGGCATCAGGATGGCCGTGGGGGCCCGGCGCCGCGACATCCTGGCACAGTTTCTGGTCGAGGCGGCAACCCTTTCCGGGATCGGTGGTCTGCTCGGCGTGCTGCTGGGCATCGCCGGTGCCGGGGCGATTGCTGCGCTCGCCCATTGGCCGTGGGTGATCAGTCTACAGGTGGTGGCGCTGGCCGTCGGCTTCGGCGTCGCGATCGGCGGTGCGTTCGGCTACTATCCGGCGCGCCGGGCCGCAGGTCTCGATCCGATCGAGGCGCTTCGCCACGAGTGACCGGAAGCCCCGCTCTGGCGCGGGGCCGACGCCGGGACGGGGAGGTGTGTCAGCGTGCCCAGGTCGACGCTCGCCGCGGGCGCGGGCCGCGCGGGGAAGTATCACGCCATCGAGGCGCGACAACGCCGAAATCGGTGGCCGCGAGCCTGCCTGCACCGGGTCGGCCCGCTGGTCGTCGTGGCGGTCGCCTCAGGCTGGACGAGCTGCGCGGCGTTCGGCCAAACGCTCGAGGAAGCTCTGGCGATGGCCTACCAGGGTAATCCAACTCTGCTCGCGGCGCGCGCTCAACTGCGCCAGACCGACGAACAGGTGCCGCAGGCCTTGTCCGACTGGCGGCCGACGGTCGAGGTCTTGGGGGGCGGCGGGCAGTCGATCTCCGGGCCGCTGGGGACCGCCGATCTCCGTGTGGTCCAGCCGATCTATCGAGGTCGGACGTCGGGGCGGGTCGAGCAGGCCGAGAATCTGGTCCGGGCGCAGCGGGCGCAGCTGCTTGCGGCCGAGCAGGACACGCTGCTGCGCGCGGCGACCGCCTACATCGACGTCGTGCGCGGCGAACGCGTGCTCGAGCTCAACTCCACCTACGAGCAGATTCTGCAAAAGGAGGTGGCGTCGGCGCGGCGCCGCTTCGCCGCAGGCGAGCTGACGCAACCCGCAGTCACGCAGACCGAGGCCCGCCTCGCCGGCGCCACGGCTCAGCGACGTCAGGCCGAGGGTGCGCTGGCCGCGGCGCGCGAGGTCTTCGTCGAAGTGATCGGGGAAGTCCCGCAAGGCCCGACCATGCCCGATCCGGCGCAGGGCGTTCCGCAGAGCCTCGATGAGGTCGAGGCATTGTCGCCCGGCAATCCGACCGTGGTCGCCGCGGGGTCTGCGCAAAGCGCAGCCAGGGCGGGGGTTGATGCCGCCTACGGTGAGTTGCTGCCGGAGGTCGATCTCCGAGGCGATCTCCAGACGAGCGAAAGCGCCATCGTCGGCGAGGTCAAAATCCCTCTCTACCAGGGCGGCCTGGCGCACTCCGAGGTCCGCGCCAGCAAAGAGCTGCTGACGCAGCGCGAACAGCAAGTTGAAGCCGCGCGCCGTTCGGCGAGACAGCAGGCGCTGACCGCCTGGGAGGCGCTGGCCACGGCGCGGAGCAACATCGAGTCCTTCCAGATCCAGGTGAACGCCGCCAGTCGGGTGGTCGAGGGCCTGCGGCGTGAGCAGGGTCTCGGCCTTCTCGCCTATTTCGACGTTCTCGATGCCGAACTCGAGCTGCTCAACGCCCAGGTGAGCCTGATCGCGGCCACCCGCGATGCCAGAGTGGCCGCGTACCAGGTGCTGGCGGCGATGGGTCGCCTGACGGCGCAAGACCTCCACCTGGACGTGCCTTACTACGATGTCGAGCGCCACTACAACGAGGTGCGGAACAAGTTCTGGGGCCTCAGCACGCCAGGCAGCCCGGCCGCGCCAGCTAAGTGACCTCACGCTCTGATAGCCAGAGGCGCCCGCCGGCTGCCGTTCATACGCTCACGGCGGGATCGTCACGGCAGGGTGACCCGGCCGCCGTCGGCGACGTAGACCTGGCCCGTGGTGAAGCTCGAGCGCTCGGAGAGCAGGAACAGCGCGGTCTCGGCCATCTCCTCGGGGCGGCCCATCCGCTTCAGGGGGGTCGCCTCGATCATCCGCCGCCGCGTCGACTCATCGAGTGTGGCCGGCATCTCGGTGTCGATCAGTCCGGGCGCGATGCAGTTGATCCGTATGGCCGGCGCGAACGCCTCGGAGCAGCTGCGCGCGAAGGCGATGACCGCGGCCTTCGAGGTGCCGTAGGCGAGCATGCTCGGCCGCGGCCTGAGCCCGGCGATCGAGGCGAAGCAGACGATCCGCCCGTAGCCGCGCGCGATCATGCCGTCCTTCACGGCCATGATCGGCAGATACGTGCCGTCCAGGTTGACCGCCATGATCCGGCGCCAGGTCTCGAAGGGCACCGCGCCCCGTTGCTCGGTCGGCGCGATGCCGGCGCTGGTCACCAACAGATCGATCGGGCCGAGGGCCTCTTCGGCCTTCGCCACCATCGCCGCCACGGCATCGGGGTCGGAGACGTCCGCCTGCACGGTCAGGCATTCCGCACCTTCGGCCCGCACCAAGCGCCCCGCCTCCTTCGCCGCAGCCTCGTTGCCGGCGTAATTGATCGCGACCCTCGCGCCTTCCTGGGCGAGCCGCACGCAGATCGCCCGGCCGATCCCCCGCGCGCCGCCGGTCACCAGCGCCGTCCTGCCCTCGAATTCCTTCCTACTCATGGTCTCCTCCCTAGCATCGAGTGGCGACAGGGCGAGATGCTGGAACCGGGCGAAGGAGCGCCTGCTGAGCTAACCCTCGCCTAGCCAGGGGTTGATGATCTCGAGCCCGGTGGTCGCGAAGTCGTTGACGTTGCGAGTAGCGAGGGCACAGCCATTCGCTTCGGCGATCGCCGCAATCGCGGCATCGGGTAACGTCATTGGCCGCCCGGAGCGGCGCGCACCCGCCAGGATTCGACCGTACGCCCAGGCCGCATTGACGTTGAAGTCGAACAGTCGGTCGGCGAACTCGACCACCAGCCGGCGGAGCGCTGCCAGCGCGGAACGGCGCGTCCAGCGCACGACATGGGGTCGGGCTCGGGCTTGACGAGCTCCGACAGGACGTTGGTGTCGAGCAGGATCAAAGCTCCACGCCCTCTTGCGGGGTGCGGTTCTCGTCGATTGCCGGGTCGAGATCGACCCCTGGCCGCGTGATGCGGATGAACCAGTCGGGGAAAGGCTCGTTCCGGTCGCCCGCGGCCTCACCAGCTCGCGCCCGCACGCTCGAGAATCGCGCGCACCTCCGCCTCGAGACTGCGCCGATGCCGAACCGCCCGCTGCCGGAGCCTTTCCTTCGTCTGCTCGGACAGATGCGGACCATGATGCTGGCCATGGGGGCTCTGTGTCGGATCGCCCATGATATCACTGAATGCGCCAGCGTCCGTCAACTCCGCGACCTCGACCGGTCCTGATGGCCCGGCTCGCCGTAAGGGGGCGACCGCAGCGGTCGCCCCCATGACCAACGCGGCTGTCGACCCTCAGCTCTGGAGGTCGACGCCGTAGAACCTATGAATGCCGAGGGGGTCGACCTTGTAGCCGACCACCTCCTTGCGCACCGGCACGAAGACGATCGAGTGGGCGATCGTCACCCAGGGCGCCTCCTCCTTGAAGATCACCTGGGCCTGCTCGTACAGCTTGGTGCGCTCGGCGACGTCGCTGGTCCGCTTGGCCTTGACCAGGAGATCGTCGAACGGCTGGTAGCACCAGCGCGCCCGGTTGGTGCCGTCGTGGGCCGCGGCGCAGCCGAGCAGCACGTAGAGGAAGTTGTCCGGATCGCCGTTGTCGCCGGTCCAGCCCAGGAGCACCGTCTGGTGCTCACCTTCCTTGGAGCGCTTGAGGTACTCGCCCCACTCGAAAGACACGATTTCGGCCTGGACCCCGACCTTGGCCCAGTCGGCCTGGATCAGCTCGGCCATGCGCCTCGCGTTCGGGTTGTAGGGCCGCTGGACCGGCATTGCCCAGATGTTGGTCTTGAAACCGTTCGGGTAGCCCGCCTCCGTGAGCAGCTTCTTGGCGGCATCCGGGTCGTAGGGGTAGTCCTTGACCGCATCGTTGTACGACCACATGGTCGGCGGGATCGGGTTCTTGGCGACCGTGCCCGACCCCTGGAACACAGCCTCCAGGATCGCCTGCTTGTTGATCGCCATGTTGAGGGCCTGGCGGACCCGCTTGTCGGTGAATGGTTCCTTCTCGGTGTTGAAGGCGAGATAGCCGACGTTCAGGCCCTCCTGTTCCAGCAGATTGACGTCGGGATTGGCCCGGATCGCATCCAGGTCGGCTGGATTGGGATAGGGCATGATGTGGCACTCGCCCGCCTGCAGCTTCTGCCAGCGGACCGATGGATCGGGCGTGATCGCGAACACGAGGTCGTCGATCGCCGCTTTGCCCTCCCAGTAGTCGGGGTTGGCCTTGTAGCGGATCACCGTGTCCTTCTGATAGGCGACCAGCTGGAAGGGACCGGTGCCGACCGGATCGAGGTCGACCTTCTCGGGCGTGCCGGCATCGAGCATCTTCTGCGCATATTCGGCCGAGAAGATCGAGGCGAAGTCCATCCCCAGATTGGCAAGGAACGGCGCCTCCGGGTTGTTGAGCACGAATTTGACGGTCAGGTCGTCGACCTTCTCGACCGCCTTGAGCAGGTTCGGCATGTCCATGCCCTGGAAGTACTCGTAGCTGCCGCCAGAGACCTGGTGGTAGGGATGGTTCGGATCGAGCTGGCGCTCGAACGACCAGACCACGTCGTCAGCATTGAGATCACGCGTCGGCGTGAAGCTCTTGGTGGTCTGGAACTTGACCCCGGGCCGCAGGTGGAAGGTGTACTCGAGGCCGTCGTCCGAGATGTCCCAGCTCTCGGCCAGCCCCGGCTCGATCTTGGTGGTGCCCCGCTCGAATTCGACCAGGCGGTCGAAGATGGTACGCGAGGAGGCATCGAACGTGGTGCCCGAGGTGTAGAGCGAGGGGTTGAAGCCTTCCGGGCTGCCCTCGGAGCAGTAGACCAGCGTCTTGGCCTGAACCTGCGTCGTGAGCACGGCGGCGAGCGCCAGCCCCAGGCTCCCGACGACGAAACGATCAAGCATTGATGTCGCTCCCTGTTCGATTCTTGGATCGGCGAGGCCACCCGCAGGTGGCCGGCTTGACCTTACTAGGCAGGGAACGGCGCCGGCTTGTCAATTGCCAAGCGAGCGAGAGCCGCTTTCGCGGCTCGAATCACCGGGCGTGGAAGTTGCGCCCGGCGGTGGTCGGGGCGACGTGCCCCTGGCGGACGACGAAATCGCCGAAGCGCTCGCCATCGAGGCGCTCGCGCGCGTAGCTCTCGATCAGCGGGCTGAGCGCGGCGAGGATCTCCTCATGGCCGACGTCCTCGCGGTAGAGCTTGTTCAGCCGGGAGCCGTCGAAGGCCGCGCCGAGGTAGAGGTTGTACTTTCCGGGCGCGCGGCCGACCAGGCCGATCTCGCCGAGATAGGGCCGAGCGCAGCCGTTCGGGCAGCCGGTCATGCGGATCACGATCGCATCGTCGCGAAGGCCCGCCCGTTCGATCACCGCGTCCAGGGCGGTCACCAGATCGGGCAGATAGCGCTCGCTCTCGGCCAGTGCCAGACCACAGGTCGGCAGCGCGACGCAGGCCATCGAGTTGAGCCGCAGCCCGCTCAGCTTCCCGGTCATGGCGAACTGCTTCAGGAGCCGCTCGATCCGCGCCTTCTGCCGGGGCGGCACGCTCGCGATCATCAGGTTCTGGTTCGCCGTCAGGCGGAAGTCGCCCCGAAGGATCCGCGCGATCGCGCCGAGCCCGGTCTTCATGAATTGCACCGGCGTGTCCTGCACACGACCATTCTGAATGAACAGCGTGTCGTGCCAGTTGCAGTCATGATCCTCGACCCAGCCGTAGCGGTCGCCGGTATGGTCGAAGTGAAACGGCCGTGGCTCCTCGAGCGGGTAGCCGAGCCGACGCTCGACCTCGGCGCGGAACCAGGCGAGACCGCGATCCTCGATCGTGTATTTGAGGCGCGCGTGCTTGCGGTTGGCACGATCGCCGAAGTCGCGCTGCACGGTGACCACCTGCTCGGCGACCGCGACCGCCTGCTCGGGCCGGCAAAAGCCCATGACGTCGGCGGTGCGGGGAAACGTTTCCGGCTCGCCGTGGGTCATGCCCATGCCGCCGCCGACGGTGACGTCGTAGCCGACCACGTCGCCCGCTTCGTCCGTGATCGCGATGAAGCCCAGATCCTGGGCGAACACGTCGACGTCGTTCGAGGGCGGCACCGCGACCACGGTCTTGAACTTCCGCGGCAGGTAGTGGCGACCGTAGATCGGCTCCTCCTCGATCTGGGTGTCGATCACCTTCTCGCCGTCGAGCCAGATCTCGTGATAGGCCGCGGTGCGGGGCGTGAGGTGATCGCTGATCGCGCGCGCCAGCTCGAGCGCGGCGGCATGCGCCTTGGAGGGATGCGGGTTCGGGTTGCACATGACGTTGCGGTTGACGTCGCCGCACGCCGCGACCGTATCCAGGAGCGCCGCGTGGATCCCCTGCATGGTCAGCTTGAGGTTGCTCTTGATCACGCCGTGGAACTGGAAGGCCTGGCGGGTCGTGAGGCGTAGCGTGCCGTTGCCGAAGTCGTCGGCGATCCGGTCGAGGGCCAGCCACTGCGCGGGCGTGCAGACGCCGCCCGGCACCCGCACCCGGACCATGAAGGCGTAGGCCTGCTCCAACTTCTTGCGGCGTCGCTCGGGCCTGAGGTCGCGATCGTCCTGCAGATAGGTGCCGTGGAACTTGGTCAGCTGGGCGTCGTCCTCACCGATCGCGCCGGTCACCGCCTCGGCGAGGCCACTCTCGATCGTGCCGCGCAGAAAGCGGCTCGCCTCCTTGATGTCCTCGTTCCTGCTGCGCAGAGCGTTCATGCCTCTTACTCCTCGGGCCGCGGTCTAATAGACGTCGCGCTGGTAGCGGCGCTGCTTCTTCAGATCGCCGAGCCAGGCCTCGGCGGCCTCGGGCTGACGGCCACCCTGCTCGGCGACGATCCGGGCGAGCATGGCGTGGACGTCCCTGACCATGGCCTTCTCGTCGCCGCAGACGTAAATGTGGGCACCATCCTCGAGCCAGCCGTAGAGCTCGGCGCGGCGCTCCCACAGCCGCTGCTGGACATAGACCTTCTCGGGCTGATCGCGCGAGAAGGCGACGTCGATCCGGCTCAGCACGCCCTCCTTCAGGAAGTCCTGCCAGTCGAGCTGGTAGAGGAAGTCGTGGGTGAAGTTGCGATCGCCGAAGAACAGCCAGTTCCGCCCCCTGGCGCCGCTCGCCTGGCGCTGCTGGAGGAAGGCGCGATAGGGCGCGACCCCGGTGCCGGGGCCGATCATGATGACCGCGCGGTCGGGCTCTTCGGGCAGGCGGAAGTTCTTGTTCGGTTTGACGTAGACTTTGAGGACCTCGCCGACCCGCAGCCGCTCGGCGACGAAGCCCGAGGCGACCCCCTTGCGCGCGCGACCGTGGCTCGCGTAGCGCACCACGCCAACCAGGAGGTGCGCCTCGGCCGGCGTCGCCTCGAGCGCTGAGGCGATCGAATAGAGCCGCGCCGGCAGCTTGCGCAACATGCCCAGCAGCTGCTCGGGTGCCAGCTCGCATGGGAAATCCTCGAGCAGGTCGACGATCTGGCGGCCGTCGAGATAGGCACGCCACCGCTCGCCTTCGGTCAGCTCTCGAAGCCCGGGCGCGGGATTGACCTTGGCGTAGGCTTCGATCACCGGGCGGGAGAGGGTTGTGATATCGAACTCGCCGCGCAGCCGGGCGGCCAGCCCCGGGTCGTGGCCGAGACCGACGGCGCCGAGCACCGTCTCGACCATCGCTGGAT
>JBKPDM010000463.1:0-2910 GCA_046727895.1 Pseudomonadota bacterium
GGCGGTGATGGAGCCGGCGGTCGGCGGCAGCGGCGATCCTTCCCGATAGAGCGCGAAGATGCGGGGCGTGTAGAGGCGGGCCAGGGCCTCGCCGCGCCGATCCTGCTTGGCGTTGCCGCTCAGCGCGTAGCCGGCGTACGGCCAGAGGATCTCGCCCATGTCGCCGCCGTGGCAGTCGATGTGCACGTCCGCCTCCAGCACCACCTCCTCGAGTAGGACGTGGGCCAGGATCTCCGAGATGGTCCCGTCCGGGCGGCCGGGCGCCATGCGGTTGAGGTTCTGGCCGTCGATCGGCGAGATGAAGGGCGTGCGGGTCTGGTACATGATCTGGCTGACCACGGGGGCTGCGATCACCGTGCCCTCGAGTTCCTCCGGGTTCAGCGCCTGGATGGTGCGCATCACCGCGTCGATCGCCGGATACTCCGTCGCGTGCACGCCCGCGGTCAGGCAGAGCGTCGGGCCCGGCCGTCGTCCGGCGATCAGCACGAGGGGAATCCTGATCGGGCCGACCGGCGTCTCGCCGACGTCGACGAACCCCCGGACCTTCTTGCCCGCTTCGGCCTTGATGTCCCCGATCTGCACGCTCTCGCTCGTCGCCATCGTCTTCCTCCCCCTCCGCGCCGATTTGACGCCCGAAGCTTTGGCTCTTCCGCGAAATGACAGCGCGCGAAGTGCTGGCCGCCGACATCGCGGTAGGCGGGCGGCTGCGTCCGGCAGACGGCCTGGGCATGGCGGCAGCGCGGATGGAAATAGCAGCCGGACGGCGGGTTGAACAGGCTCGGCGCGTCGCCTTCGAGGCGGATGCGATCGAGCTTGAACTCGCGGTCCGCGACCTGGGCCGCCAACATCAGCGGACGCGGGCGGCCATGGCCATGACGACCGGCGCCGCCTCGCCGAGCTGCTGTCTGGCCCGTTCGCAGAGCTGGATGCCGGAGAGCCGGAGACGCGCGGTGATGAAGGCGTCGAGATCGGGGTCGGCCGCCATTGCCGCAGGCGCCCAGGGTGGCGTCCGGGACGCCGGACGCGCCTGGCCGGCATCGAGGGACGGGCGCCGCTCGTGCCACGTCGTCGCCTGCTGATAGGCGTGGGCGATGCGCAGCACGGTTGCATCATCCTGTGGCCGGCTCGCGATCTGCATGCCGAGGGGCAATCCGCCGGCGAACCCGTTGCAGACCGAGATTGCTGGGACGCCCGCGACGCTGAACGGCGCGGTGGGAAAGGGAGTGAGGCGCCCGCTCAGAGTCATCGACGCGAGCGCCGGCGCGGGACCGAGGGTGGTGGCACAGAGCAGCGCATCGACCCGCTTCAATGCGCTCAGCATCCCCGAGGTCAGCTTCTCCCTGAGCTGGCGCGCCGCCACGTAGTCCGCCGCCTGCAACAGGACCCCGGGCAGGACGCGATGGCGGAAGACCTCGCCGAAGGCCTCGGCGTGCCTGACCAGCTCCCGCTCGTGCACGGCGAAAGACTCCGCAAGAACCAGGATTCGCGAGCAGGCGCCGAAGTCCTCGAGCGGGTCGAGGGCCACGTCCTCGATCACTGCCCCGAGTTCGCGAAAGACATCGACCGCCTGGTCCATGGCGTCGAGCACGGCATCGGCGGCGCCGACGCCCTCCGCGAAGAAGTTGCGGACCACCCCGATCCGCGTGCCGCGCAGGTCTTCCCCGGGCCCGAGGATGCCGTCCTGCACCCGATCGGTCGCGGGCGCGAGCGCCTGCAGCACGATTGCGCAGTCCTCGGCGGTGCGGCAGAGCGGACCGAGGGTGTCGAAGGAGGGTGACAAAGGGAGCACACCACCGGTGTCGATCAGGCCGAACGTCGGTTTCAGGCCCGAGAGTCCGCAGTAGGCCGCCGGCACGCGCACCGAGCCGCCGGTATCAGAGCCGAGCGCGAACGGGACCAGACCGCCCGCCACCGCTACCGCCGAGCCGCTGCTCGAGCCGCCGCTCGCGTGGTCGACGTGCCAGGGATTGCGTGGCGGTGGCCAGGGCAGATCGAAGGACGGCCCGCCGGTCGCCATCTCGTACGTCATCAGCTTGCCGAGCAGAATCGCGCCAGCGCTGCGCAGCCGGGCGACGCAGGCGGCGTCTTTGCGCGCGACGTTGCCTGCAAGCACGCGCGAGCCGCCCGTGGTCTCGACGCCCGCGACGTCGATGATGTCCTTGACCGCGACGGGTACGCCATGCAGCGGGCCACGATGGTGCCCGCGGGCAATCTCCGCCTCGGCCTCTTTGGCCTCGGCTCGCGCCTGATCCGCCATCCGTGTGATGAAGGCCGCGAGCAGGGGATCGAGGCCAGCGATCCGGTCGAGGTGCGCCTCGACGACCTCGCGCGGCGACACCTCGCGTGCGCTGATCAGCTTGGACAGCCGTGCGCCGCCGAGCGTCGTCAGATCCTCGCTCATCGTCAGTACCCGCGCTCGCGCTCGAACCGGCTCAGGAGCGGCCGGCCGTCGAGCCAGGCGATCGATCCGCCATTTTAGCTTTGAATTGTGCCGGCAGACTTCAATCTATCCGCGCCAAGACCTGCTCCAGGGCCGCAAAGAACCCCTGCCACCCGCCCTTGGCGCCCTGGAAGTACTGCGGCTGATCCGGCCGGAAGCCCGACTGCTCCATGCGCAGGTGGGTCCCCGTGCTCGTAGGGGTGAGAGTCCAAGTGACGACACTCTCGAGATCATAGGCACCCCACGTGTAAGAGAGCGCTTTGTTCAACTCGACCGCCAGGACCTGACAGTCGACAACGCCCCAGTCTGCGCGAAGATTGAAACCGTGACCCACAACAGGCTTGAAGTCGTTCTTCATGAGCCACTCCTCGATCAGGTGTGGTTGCGTGAGCGCGCGCCAGATCTTTTCCGGCGGAAAAGGTATCTCCCGTTCGACAACGACGGAGAGCGTTTCGGTCGCAGTATTGGTC
>JBKPDM010000464.1:0-4061 GCA_046727895.1 Pseudomonadota bacterium
TACTTTCATCGAAGGACGGGGCGTAATCCGCCGCCACGAAGTGCGCCACCGCGATGTAATACTGGCGCCAGAAATTCGTCGGGTCGCGAGGATTGAGTTGCAGGGACAACCGGCATGCCGCGATCGCCTCTTGAGGTCGTCCGAGCACAGCAAGGTAAGCTCCCAGGTTGCCGAGGATAATTGAGCAGTTCGGATTGATCTCCAGACCGCGCTCGCACTCCGCGACGGCTTCCTCGGGCCGCCCGGCGGCGTAGGCCCACGCCCACGCCATGATCAGGTGGGCATATTCGTCGCGCGGAGCGAGTCGCAGGGCAGTTCTTGCCAACTCGAGGGCCCGAGCCCTACTCGCGGCATCCTGTAGGAACTCTCCGACCCAGAAGCGGCCCAGGAAAACTTCTGCGCGCACCCGGTGCGCGACTGGATCCGAAGGATCCATACGGACCGCCCGCTCGACGAGATCGGACGCCTCCGCTATGGCTTCGGGAGTCTGATCGTAGTTCCTGGCCCTCGCGCGTGCGACCAGGTCTCTCGCTTTGAAATCGGTGGAGGGCCTGGATTCGGCCGCGTGGCCCTCCGCGAGCATCACTTGCGTCTCGGTCGAGGCAACGACGCTACGTGTAATCTCGTCCTGGATCTCGAAGATGTCGGCCAGAGAGCGATCATAGCGCTCCGCCCAGACATGGTGGCCGGTGGCCGCGTCGATCAATTGCGCCGTGACCCGCAGACGATCGCCCGCGCGGCGGGCGCTGCCCTCCATAACGTAGCGCACGCCAAGCTCCTTCGCGACCCGCTTCACGTCCGTCGGCTTGCCCTTGTAAGTGAAAGTCGACGTGCGCGCGATGACCCAAAGGGCGCTGATACGCGAGAGCGCCGTGATGATGTCCTCGGTGAGACCGTCGATGAAGAACTCCTGCTCGGGATCGCCGCTCATGTTGGCGAAGGGCAGTACGGCAATCGAAGGCTTTGTCGGGACTGGTGATTCCACATCGCTCCGGACGACTTCCGGGCCGTGGGTCACGCGGTAGACCCGGACGGGACGAGAGATGTTCTTCAACGCCTGATCGCCCAGGTCGTCGTAGGCGACCGGAACACGTCTCTCCACCTGCTCGAAGACGCCGGCCGAGATGCAGATCCCGCCAGGATCGGCCATCGCCTCCAGACGCGCCGCGACGTTGACGCCGTCGCCATGGATGTCGAGACCGTCAACAACCACGTCGCCGAGGTTCACGCCAACGCGCAATACGATCGCCTGATCATCGGGCAGGTCGCCGTTGGCTTCCGCCATGCGCTTCTGCAATTCGATGGCGCATTGCACGGCATTGACCGCGCTCGCGAATTCGACCAGCACGCCGTCGCCCATCAGCTTGACGATGCGGCCCTGGTGCTCGGCCACCAGCGGTTCGACGATGCCCTTACGTCGCTGCCTCAGCGCCGCCAGCGTGCCGGTCTCATCCTTCTCCATGAGCCGGCTGTAACCGACCACGTCGGCGGCGAGGATGGCGGCGAGGCGGCGCTGAGCGCGTTCTTCGGCCATCTAGTACGATGCCTTTCAGAAAGGAAATTGAGCAGGATTGTATTGGCGCCCAAGGAGGGAGTCTATCGGCTCTCACATCCGGTATCGGGTATCAGCTCCAGTCTACAGCGCTTTCCGCTTCGCCCCACGCGCGGGCCGAGACGGCAACGACCGGCACCGCGTTGCCCATCGACTTGAACAGGCGGCCGTCGGCCTTGGCGATCTCGGCGTCGGCAATGGCGCGGCAGGCGGCCACGCGCGCAGCCGTTCCCTCCTCATCGGCCTCCATGAGGCTGGAATAGCCCGCGACATCTGCCACGAGAATTGCCGCAAGGCGCCGCTTCATCCGATCTTCCCCGTCTGTTGGTTGGCAATGGAAAACCTAACCCGGCCCACGCCGGTTTTCCGGGATGCCGGCGGTCGTGATCCTTGCCAGTTTCGGCGGTTTTCCTTCGTGCCCCCATCGCAGCCTGGTGGTTATCATTTTTCAGACATGGCGTGCTGGAATTATTGTTTTTCATGCGCTAGAATTCTGTTTCAGAGATGCGCAGCCCTAGCCATCATTCTTCACGGAAGGGTATCGGTTTGCATGGGCAGGCCGGGACAGAATCGGTTTTCGGGCGCGGTCAGCGTTTTTCACGAGCGCCGGCTGCCAGTTACCGGCACTCCCACGGGTTATGCCGCGCTGATCGACGCCTATGGCCTCAGGGTGCCGCCGCCGCGAGCCCTCTGCGCCATCGGTGAGCGTCACCGGCTGCTAGAGGAGGACGGCTGGCGCATCTATTCGCCGCGCTATGCCCCCGAGAGCTCGCTTGAAGGCCATCTGACCTTCGCCCTCAAATATGAAGGGCTCGATCTGGCCGTCCTCAAGCGGCTATTCCTTACCGGAGGGCCGCGCGAGATCGAACTCCTGGTCCTGGCCAAGCCGACCGGCAGCTACGCCCGGCGCATCTGGTTCCTCTATGAATGGCTGACCGGTAAGACGCTCGATCTGCCAGATGCGGACCGGGGTGCTTATGTCCCCGTGGTCGATCCGGATCAGCAATGTGCCATGCCCGGGCGGACCTCATCGCGGCACCGGGTCAGGAACAATCTGCCCGGCACGGCGGAATTCTGCCCGTTGGTGTTCCGCTCGCAGGCGCTTCACGCCTTTATGGCGCTCGATCTGCCGGCGCGGGCGCGGGCGATCGTGGGCGGCGTGCCCCGCGATCTGCTGGCGCGGACGGCGGCTTTCCTGCTGCTCAAAGACTCGCGCTCCAGCTACGCGATCGAGGTCGAGCGCGCGCCGCGGGACCGCATCCAGCGCTGGGGCCGGGCGATCGGCGAGGCGGGCCGGCGGGCGATCGATCTCGAGGAGCTGCTGCGCCTGCAGCGCATCGTGATCGGCGATGCCCGCTTTGTCAGACTGGGTCTGCGCCGGGAGGACGGGTTTGTCGGCGAGCACGACCGCGAGACGCGGATGCCGCTTCCAGATCATATCGATACGCGGGCGGCGGACCTGCCCTCGCTGGTGGCGGGCATGAGCGCCTTCGATCGCGGCGCAGCGCCGCACCTCGATGCCGTCATTGCCGCCGCGGTCCTTGCCTTCGGCTTCGTCTATGTTCACCCGTTTGAGGACGGCAACGGTCGTATCCACCGCTATCTGATCCATCACGTTCTCGCTGAGCGGGGCTTCAGCCCGCCGGGTTTGGTCTTTCCGGTTTCGGCGGCGATCCTGGAGCGGATCGACGACTATCGCCGCGTGCTGGACGATTACGCGCAGCGCCTCCTGCCCTCCATCGAGTGGGAACCGACCGAACGGGGCAATGTCCGGGTGCTGAACGATACGGGGGATTTCTACCGCTTCTTCGACGCCACGCCCCACGCAGAGTTTCTCTATGGCTGCGTGCGCCGGACGATCGAGCAGGACCTGCCGCGGGAGACCGCCTTCCTGCGTGCCTATGACGCATTCTGTGCACGCGTCGGGACCATCGTCGACATGCCGGCGGGCACGATGGACCTGCTGTTCCGTTTCCTGCAACAAAATGGGGGCCGGCTGTCCGGCTGCGCCCGCGAACGGGAATTCTCCGCACTCACCGACGCCGAGGCCAAGCGGATCGAAGCGCTCTACGACGAAGCCTCCGGCGAGCTCTGATAATACGCCGCCCCGGCGCGCGGTAGTCCCGCAACGAGCGACCTGATGCTCGACACCGCCAGCGGCGAGGGCGTTTGATGTGCCCGTTCAGGCCTGCGGCTGTTGATAGAACTGGGGCGTTGCCGGATCGGGATCCTTCGGTGGCAGCGCCGGCTGAGGCATGGCGTAAAATTTGGGCTCGCGGTCATCGAGCGACGGCTCGAACGGCACCCGCATCCGAACCTCGGTCTGGTTCGCGGCCGCCTCGCGCTCGGCCGTCTGCAGCTGCTCGGCCAGGTCCCGGTTCCAGGGCAGGGCATAGGCGCGCGGCTCGACGCTGCCGCTGAACTGCAGCCAGACGTAGATGGCCTGGTTCTCCCGGAAACTCGAGGCCAGCACGGTCGCCTCCTTGGCGTGAGCGAGCCACCACTCCAG